>NZ_SOGZ01000041.1:0-126031 GCF_004403145.1 Cryobacterium sp. TMT1-62
GCTCTCCCGGCCGCCCACGTCCGGGCGGCCCGGGCCGGCCTGGCCGACCGGATGCCGGGCCGCTGAGCCGCGCCGCGGCATCCGTGCTCTGCTGCACGTCGTCGCTCCTCACCCGCGGCGCAGCTGCCGCGCGGCTGACGTGGCGGTGCTGGACGGCTTGGGCCTACACGTGTAAGGTATTTATTGCAGGTAGATGGATGTCGAGGGGAGCGTGGGCACGATGACGCTCGACGAGGAGATCGCCCGGCTGTCCGCCCTCGCCAACCCGCACCGGTTCCGCATCATCGCCCTGCTGGCGGAGGAGTCCCTCCATGTGAGTGAGCTCGCCCGCCGGCTGGGGATGTCCCGGGCCCTGCTGTACATGCACCTGCAACGACTCGAATCGGCCGGTTACGTGACCGGGCACCTCGAACTCTCCGACGACGGCAAGGCCCTGAAATTTTTCGAGGTCGTTTCGTTCGAGGTCACCACCAACGTCGCACGCATCGTTGCGGCGGTCGCAGCCGACACAGAAAGCACACATTGATGGACAACATTCCCTGGTTCGCCTGGATCGCCATTGTCGGCATTATCGCCGGCGTCACATCGAGCATCGTGGCGGCCGTGCTGCGGTCGCGCGAGAAGCAGGCGGAGTTCGCCGAAGCGGCGGACCTGCGCGGCCTCGTCGAGCAGAGCACCGCGAGCAACCAGGCCGTGCTCGACCGGCTCGCCCTGCTGGAGCTTCGCCTCGCCTCGATTGAGCGAACCCTGACCGATATCCCCTGACACTGGCCCTGGCCCTGGCTGGTGCCGCGGGCGTCTGTCGTCGCTCGTCCCGGCCCATCGTTTCGTTGCGCGGGAGCTGCGCGAGGGCTGCGCGAGGGCTGCGCGGGGGCTGCGCGAGGGCTGCGCGGGGGCGCTCACCCGATTACACTCGTCAAGTGAAGGTTTTGGCAGCAATGAGCGGTGGGGTGGACTCCGCCGTCGCCGCAGCCCGCATGGTCGAGGCGGGACACGAGGTGGTCGGGGTGCACCTGGCCCTCAGCCGGATGCCCGGAACCCTGCGCACCGGCAGCCGCGGCTGCTGCACGGTCGAGGACTCGATGGATGCCCAGCGGGCGGCCAACATCATCGGCATCCCGTACTACGTCTGGGACTTCTCCGAGCGGTTCAAGCTCGACGTGGTCGACGACTTCATCGCCGAATACGCCGCTGGCCGCACCCCGAACCCCTGCATGCGCTGCAACGAGCGCATCAAGTTCGCCGCCCTGCTCGAAAAGGCCCTCGACCTGGGCTTCGATGCCGTCGCCACCGGTCACTACGCCACGATCGTGACGGATGCCGACGGCAACCGCGAGCTGCACCGCGCCAGCGCCTGGGCCAAGGACCAGTCCTATGTGCTCGGCGTGCTCACCCAGGACCAACTGGCGCACTCGATGTTCCCGCTCGGCGCGACGCCGTCCAAGGCCGAGGTGCGAGCGGAGGCCGCGGCGCGCGGTTTCTCGGTGGCGAACAAGCCCGACTCCTACGACATCTGCTTCATCCCCGACGGCGACACCCGAGGCTGGCTGGCCGAGCGCGTGCCGCCGGCGACCGGGGACATCCTCGACCGGGACGGCAACACCCTCGCCACGCACGACGGGGCGGCCGCGTTCACCGTCGGGCAGCGCAAGGGGCTGCAGATCGGCACCCCGGCCGCCGACGGCAAGCCCCGGTTCGTGCTCGAGGTGCGCCCGATCTCCAACACCGTCATCGTCGGGCCGAAAGAGGCGCTCGCGATCAAGAAGATCGCCGGCACGAAGTTCACCTGGTGCGGCGTGGCCCCCGCGCACCCGGAGATCGCCTTCGACTGCGACGTGCAGATCCGCGCCCACGCCGACCCGGTTCCCGCCGTGGCCCAGGTCGTTCCGCTCAAGGCCGGCTCGTCCGCCGAGACCAGCGCGAGCCGCGGGAGCGGCGCCACCACCGAGCTCGTGATCATCCCGGCCGAGCCGCTCACCGGCGTCGCGCCCGGGCAGACCGCCGTCGTCTACCTCGGCACCCGCGTGCTCGGGCAGTGCACCATCGATCGCACGGTTAGTGCCGTCAGTGCGGTCGCCGTCGATGCATAGCCCGGCGCCCGACCCGGCGGCAGACGCGCCCCTGCACGTCGCCGCGGCCGAGGTCTCCGACCTGACCCAGCGCATCCTGGGAGCCCGGGACGCGTACTACGACCGCAACGAGGCCGTCATCACCGACGCGGAGTACGACGCGTTGGTGCACCGCCTCGCCGAGCTCGAGCGGGAATTCCCCGAGCTGGCCAGTCAGGACAGCCCCACCCAGACCGTGGGCGGCCGCGCCGAGACCAGCCTGTTCGATCCGGTGCAGCATGCCGAACGCATGCTCAGCCTCGACAACGTCTTCTCGCTCGACGAATTCGGCCTCTGGGCCGCGAAGGTCGAACGGGACGCCGGGCGACCCGTGCACTACCTCTGCGAGCTCAAAATCGACGGACTCGCGATCAACCTGCGCTACGAGCAGGGGGTGCTGGTCAGCGCCGCCACCCGCGGCGACGGGGTGGTCGGCGAGGACGTCAGTGAGAACGTCGCCTTGGTGCCCGGCATTCCGAGAAAACTGCGGGGCACCGGGCATCCGCCCCTGATGGAAGTGCGCGGTGAGGTGTTCTTCCCGGTCGCCGAATTCCTCGAGCTCAACGCGCAGCAGGTCGCCGCCGGCGAACGCGTCTTCGCGAATCCGCGCAACGCGGCGGCCGGCTCCCTGCGCCAGAAGGCCGAGGGTAAGGCCGCGGAACCGCTGCGCCTGATGCGGGCCAGGCTCGGCCGGCTCCGGATGCTGGTGCACGGCATCGGCGCGTGGTCCACCCCGCCGGTCGCGTCCCAATCCGGGGTCTACGAGCTGTTGCAGGGCTGGGGTCTGCCTACCAGCAGCTACTACCGGGTGGAACCCTCCGCGGCTCTCGCGGCGGACTTCATCGCGTACTACGGCGAGCACCGCGCCAGCGTCGACCACGAGATCGACGGCATCGTGATCAAGGTCGACGAGCTGGCCCTGCACGCCGAACTCGGTGCCACCAGCCGGGCGCCGCGCTGGGCGATCGCCTACAAGTACCCGCCCGAGCAGGTCAACACCAGGCTGCTCGACATCGTCGTCAGCGTCGGCCGGACCGGCCGGGCCACGCCGTTCGCCGTCATGAAGAAGGTGCGGGTCGCCGGTTCCGAGGTGCGCCAGGCCACCCTGCACAACCAGGACGTGGTCCAAGCCAAGGGCATCCTGATCGGCGACATCGTCGTGCTGCGCAAGGCCGGCGACGTCATCCCCGAGGTGCTCGGCCCGGTGGTCGAGCTGCGCGACGGCACCGAGCGAGCCTTCGTCATGCCGGTGAACTGCCCGGAGTGCGGCACGCCGCTCGCCCCGGCCAAGGAGGGCGACATCGACCTCCGCTGCCCGAACGCGCGCAGCTGCCCGGCTCAGGTGCGCGGCCGGGTCGAGCACATCGGCTCCCGCGGCGCCCTCGACATCGAGGTGCTCGGCGAGGTGGCCGCCGCCGCTCTCACCCAGCCCACCCGTCCGGTGGAGCCGCCCCTGCCCACCGAGGCCGGCCTGTTCGACCTCACCCTCGACGACCTGCTGCCGATCGAGGTCATCGTGCGGGACGCCGAGACCGGGCTGGCCAAGGAAGAGGATGACGGCTCCGTGCGGCTGCGCACGCCGTTCCGGCGCAACCCCACGGCCGCCGAGAAGAAGAAGGGCGTCGAGGGACCGCAGCCGTCGTCGAGTGCGCAGAAGCTCCTGCGCGAGATCGAGCTGGCGAAGACCAAGCCGCTGTGGCGGCTTCTGGTGGCCCTCAACATCCGTCACGTCGGGCCGGTGGCGGCGCGCGCCCTGGCCGGCCACTTCGGTTCTCTCGAGCTGATCCGGGCCGCGTCCCGCGAGGAGCTCGCCAAGGTCGACGGGGTGGGCGGCATCATCGCCGACGCCATCATCGCGTGGTTCGAGGTGGACTGGCACCAGGGCATCGTGGAGCAGTGGACGGTGGCCGGCGTTCAGTTCCGCATATCGGAACACCCCGGTCCGGGAGCCGCTGCGGCGGCCGGGGGAGTGCTGGCCGGGCTCACGGTGGTGGCCACCGGCTCGATCGAGGGCTACACCCGGGAAGAGGCGCAGGAGGCGATCATTTCCGCCGGGGGCAAATCCGCCGGGAGCGTGTCGAAGAATACCGACTTCGTGGCCGCCGGTCCGGGCGCGGGGTCGAAGCTGGCCAAGGCGGAGGCGCTCGGCCTGCGGATCCTCGACGCCGCAGAATTCCACCTGCTGGTCACGAGCGGCCCGGAGTCCCTGGCCGAGACGACGGCCGACGCCGACGCCGACGCCGACGCTGACCCGGTTTGATTCAACGGCTCTCCTCGCCCGGCACCTCTGACGCGTCGACCCAACCGAGCACCATCCGGGTGAACAGGTCCACATCCTCGATGCTCCAGACATGGTGCATGCCGGGTGCGGTCCAGGCGCGAGTCTGCGGCAAATGGGCGAGCAGCGCGGGAAAGCTGTCCCGGACGAGGCGGGACTCCCGTTCGCCCGCCACCGCCAGCAGGGGGCCGCGGTAGTCCTGCAGCCTCTCCGGGACGCCGCCGCGGTTCACCTCGGCGAAGACGCGCCGGGCGTTGTCGGTTCGGAGGCTCAGACCGTGTTCCACGAACAGGTCGACCGCGTCGGCGGGCAAGCCGAAAGCCTTCGCCTGGGCCCGCCAGTACCAGGGGCGGTCCCAGAGCCGCAGTTGCATCGTGCTCAGGAACCGGGCCGTGCCGTGCACCCCGGTGAGCGGCACGCCGGACACCAGGCACGAGTGCAGCAGTCCCGGGTGCCGGGCCATGACGTGCGTGGCCACGAGGCCGCCCAGGGACAGCCCCACCAGATGGGCCCGGCCGCCGCGCGCGTGAGCGGCGATGATGCCGGCCACATCGTCGGCGGTCTGACCGAGGGAAAGCCAGTCCTCTCCGGCCCGGGCGCCGAAACCGGGCAGGTCGGGGGTGAGCAGATGCCGGTCGGGCATTCCCTCCACCTGCGGTCTCCAGGACCACGACGCGACGCTGCCGCCGTGCAGGAACATGATCGTGTCGGTCCCCGTGGTGTCAACGCCGTGCTGCAGGGGATAGCGGAATTTCAGGCGCTGGCGGGGACGGCTCATCCGAGGGCCTCCTTCGTCTCGACCAGCCACGCGAGTTCCGCCTCGGCGTGGAGGATTCCGTTCCGCAGCGTTGCGAAGCGCAGCCTGCGTCCGAGGTCGTCCGGGGCACGATCGTCGGGCTCGCGGTGGGCCTGCTCCTGCTCGGCGACGGAACGCAGTGCGGCCAGCATCGCGGTGGCCTGGCCGCGCCGCGCCCGCATCAGTGCCCGGGTAGCCGGCACCCCCAGGGTGCCGACGAAGAACAGCCGCATCAGGAACGCGTCGTGCGAGGTTTCGGGTTCCAGCGGCGCCCGCAGCCAGTCGCCCAGGGCCGTCCGGCCGGCCGAGGTGATGTGGTGCTCGCGCCGGTCGGGGCGTCCCTCCTGCGGAATGACCTCGACGTCGGCGAGACCGTCGGAGACCAGTGCCGCCAGCGTGCGGTAGATCTGGGATTGGTCGGCGGACCAGAAATGGGCGACGGATGCCTCGATGCTCTTTTTGAGGTCGTATCCCGTCATCGGTGCGAGGTCCAGGATCCCGAGGAGGGCGATTTTCAACGACATGTTTATATTGGATCACACCTATATAGGTTTATGCAAGTATCAACTTTGGCGCGATTGACCCTCGATCGGGGGTCTCCCAGACCCACTGTGGGGGCACGGCCGCACCATCCGTTTCAGTAGTCTGGAGACGCAATGCTTGTCTGTTAGGGGCCGGGTTGTTTTGCTACTCGGTGTTCGTGAGGGGACGTGCCCAGGTTTGCTGTTAGAAGCGGCGGTTCTAACGCTCTCCCTGGCTCTCAATGGAGTCAGTGAGACCTCTGGCGCGCACGCTCTCAGCACCACAGTCCAGGGCCAGCCGGTGCCGAACCGGGGCGCCGAACCCGCCGCGGCGGAACCGTTGTGGCTGAACCTGTCGGCGCGCACCGGCACCTCGGTCGCGGGGCCCGGCGCCGGCGACCCGCGGGTGTCCGCGCAGCCGATCGCATCCGTGCCGAAGTCCGCCACGGTCGCCACGGTCGAATCCGTGCGGGGACTGACCGGAGCCAACCTGCTGGCCGGGCTGTCCACTCTCTCCGTGGCCGACATGGCCGCGTTCGTGGAGCAGTCCCCCGGCCAGGTCGACGCCCTGTTGACGGCGCCGCCCGCAGCCTCCGCGGTGGCCGGCCTCTGGACGGAACTCGGCGCCTCCGAGCGGTCGTCGCTGCTGGCTGCCGCACCCAAGCTTGTGGGCAACCTGGAGGGTGTCCCCTTCCGGGAGCGGGGCAGGGCCAACGCTCGCTACCTCACGCAGAGCCTGGCCGACGTCACCCAGCGGCTGGCCGACGCGACCGACGACAGCGAGCGCACGCTGCTCAACCGAGAACTCGCCGTCCTGACCCAGGTCAAGGCGGCACTGAGCACCCCCGACGGCGCCCCGCGCCGTTCCTTGATCCTCCTCGACCCCGCAGGCGGCGGGCGTGCCGCGATCGCCCTCGGCAACCCGGACACCGCCGCATTCGTCACCTATCTGGTACCCGGCATGAACTACACCGTCGAGCAGCAGATCGTCAACTGGGCCGACACCGCAGACGCCGTGTACACGGAACAGATCGCGGTGCTGCGCGGGGGGGCGCCGTCCGGGCACGCCCTGACCGGCGGCATCCGCGCCGCCGGCGTCGCCACGATCGCCTGGATCGGCTACGAGGCCCCCACGGTGTTCACCGTGGGCGGGACGGGCCTCGCGGAGGTCGGCGCCGACTTCCTGGAGCAGTCGGCTCTGGGCATCGCGGCCGACCGAGGCACGCGTCGGCCCTTCGTTTCGGTGCTCGCGCACTCGTACGGGTCGACCGTGGCGCTCACGGCGCTGGCCCGCGGCACGTTCGGGGTGGACGCCCTGGTGCTGGTGGGGTCCCCGGGCAGCCAGGTGCAGTCCGTCGATAGCCTGAGCGTCGCGCCGGGCAGTGTCTATGTGGGCAGCGCCGACTGGGACCCGACCGTGAACAGCGCTTTCTTCGGCAGCGATCCCGGTGCGGAGTCGTACGGCGCGAACACCCTCGGCGTGTCCGGCGGGAACGATCAGATCACCGGCTCCTGGCTGAACGGATCGGTCGGCCACAACGCCTACTTCGACGCTGGAAGCGAGTCCCTGCACAACATGGCGTTGATCGGAACCGGCAACGCGGATCTTGTCACCGACGGCTCCGAATAGAATTGGGGAATCCACCCTCGACGATCGTACGGAGCAACATGTCTGAAATCACGGCCGAGCAGGTTGCCCATTTGGCCAACCTTGCCCGGATCGACCTCAGCTCGGAGGAGATCGCCCGCCTCACGACTGAACTCGGTCAGATCGTTGACTCGGTCGCGAAGGTAGCCGAAGTGGCCAAGCCGGATGTGCCGGCGACGAGCCACCCGATGCCGCTGACCAATGTCTTCCGCGCCGACACGGTGGTCCCCTCGCTCACGGTCAAACAGGCGCTCTCCGGGGCTCCCGACCGGGACGGCGACAAGTTCCGCGTGCCCGCAATCCTGGACGAGGAGTAATCCATGACCAACGTGATCAAGCTGTCCGCCGCCGACCTCTCGGGTCTGCTTGTCGAACGGTCCATCAGCTCCGTCGAGGTGACCCAGGCTCACCTGGACCAGATCGCGGCCGTCGACACCGGTGTGCACGCGTTCCTCCACGTGGCCGGTGAGGCCGCGCTCGCCGCCGCAGCCCGCGTCGACGCCCGGCGTGCCGCCGGCGAGGTGCTCGGGCCGCTCGCCGGGGTTCCGATCGCCATCAAGGACGTGCTCGCCACCATCGACATGCCCTCGACCGCCGGTTCCAAGATCCTCGAGGGCTGGATCCCCCCGTACGACGCCACCGTGGTCAGGCGCGTGCGCGACGCCGGGCTGATTTTGCTCGGCAAGACCAACATGGACGAGTTCGCGATGGGCTCGTCGACCGAATTCTCCGCCTACGGCCCGACGCACAACCCGTGGGACTACGACCGGATCCCCGGCGGCTCCGGCGGTGGCTCCGCGGCCGCGGTCAGCTCCTTCGAGGCGCCGCTGGCGCTCGGCAGCGACACCGGCGGCTCGATCCGCCAGCCGGCCGCCGTCACCGGCTCGGTCGGCGTCAAGCCCACCTACGGCGGTGTGTCCCGCTACGGCTCGATCGCTCTCGCATCCTCGCTCGATCAGGTCGGCCCGGTGACCCGCACGGTGCTCGACGCCGCCCTGCTGCACGACGTGATCGGCGGGCACGACCCGCTCGACTCGACGTCGCTCACGGACACCTGGCCCTCGATGGCGGCCGCCGCACGCGCCGGCCTCGCCGACGGGGCGCTCACGGGGGTGCGGGTCGGCGTGATCAAGGAGCTGAGCGGCGACGGATTTCAGGCCGGAGTTGCGCAGCGCTTCACCGAGACCCTCACGTTGCTTTCCGCGGCGGGCGCCGAGATCGTCGAGATTTCCGCCCCCAGCTTCGAGTATGCGATCGCTGCCTACTATCTGATCCTCCCGGCGGAAGCGTCGAGCAACCTGGCGCGCTTCGACTCGGTGCGCTTCGGCATCCGGGTCAACCCGGAAGACGGCCCGCTGACCAGCGAACGGGTCATGGCGGCCACGCGCGACGCGGGCTTCGGCCCCGAGGTCAAGCGCCGCATCATTCTCGGCACCTACGCCCTCAGTGCCGGCTACTACGACGCCTACTACGGCAGTGCGCAGAAGGTGCGCACGCTGATCCAGCGCGACTTCGACGCGGCCTTCTCGAAGGTCGACGTGCTGGTGTCGCCGAGTGCGCCGACCACCGCGTTCAAGTTCGGCGAGAAGATGGCCGACCCGATGGCCATGTACCTCAACGACGTCACCACGATCCCGGCCAACCTTGCCGGGGTCCCCGGCATGAGCCTGCCGATGGGACTCGCGCCCGAGGACGGCCTGCCGGTCGGCCTTCAGATCATGGCGCCCGCGAAAATGGATGCTCGTCTCTACAGCTTCGGAGCCGCCGTCGAGGCGCTGCTCGAAGCATCCTGGGGGCACACCCTCCTCAGCCGGGCGCCGGAACTGGCGCGGAGAGAAATGTTCGCCGGCACAGCCACAAGCACAGCGTTCACGAGCACAGAGGGAGCCGTCTGATGAAGAAGGCCGAACTGATGGACTACGACAAGGCCCTGGAGCTGTTCGAGCCGGTGCTCGGCTTTGAGGTGCACGTCGAGCTCAACACCAAAACAAAGATGTTCTGCGGCTGCGCAAACGAATTCGGCCAGGGTGCCAACACCAACACCTGCCCCACCTGCCTGGGTCTGCCCGGAGGGCTGCCGCAGGTGAACGCGAAGGCCATCGAATCGAGCATCCGTTTAGGGCTCGCCCTCGGCTGTGAGATCGCGGAATACTCGCGGTTCGCCCGCAAGAACTACTTCTATCCGGACACCGCGAAGAACTTCCAGACTTCGCAGTACGACGAGCCGATCGCGTTCAACGGTCAGCTCACGATCGAACTCGAAAGCGGACGCCTGGTCACGGTCGACATCGAGCGCGCCCACATGGAGGACGACGCCGGCAAGCTCACCCACGTGGGTGGGGCGACCGGTCGCATCCAGGGTGCCGACTACTCGCTGGTCGACTACAACCGCGGCGGAGTGCCGCTAATCGAGATCGTCACCCAGATGATCGAGGGCGGTGAGGCGGACTCACCCGAGATCGGCCGCACCTACGTTGCCGCCATCCGCGAGATCGTGAAAGCGCTCGGCGTCTCCAACGCCCGGATGGAAGAGGGCAACGTGCGTTGCGACGCGAACGTGTCCCTGCGCCCGCGCGGCTCGAATGTGCTCGGTACGCGCACCGAGACCAAGAACGTGAACTCGCTGCGTTCGGTCGAGCGGGCCGTGCGGTACGAGATCCAGCGTCAGGCGGCCCTGCTGCACGCCGGTGGAACCATCACTCAGGAGACCCGGCACTGGCATGAGGACACCGGCATCACTTCGGCCGGCCGGCCCAAGTCCGACGCCGACGACTACCGGTACTTCCCGGAGCCCGACCTCGTTCCCGTGGCCCCGTCGCGGGAATGGGTGGAAGAACTCCGCGCCACCCTGCCGGAGCCTCCGGCCGCCCGCCGCAAGCGGCTTCAGGCCGAATGGGGCTTCGCCAACCTCGAATTTCAGGATGTCGTCAACTCCGACCTCCTCGACGTCGTCGAGGCAACCATCGCAGCCGGCGCCGCAGCCCAGGCCGCCCGCAAGTGGTGGACCGGCGAGGTTGCCCGCCTTGCGAACGCCTCCGGTGTGTCCGCCGACTCGCTTGTGCAGCCGGCGCAGGTCGCCGCACTGATCGAACTCGTCGTGGCCGGAACGCTCACCGACCGCCTGGCCCGGCAGGTGCTCGAGGGCGTCATCGGCGGCGAGGGCACTCCGCTCGAGGTCGTCGAGTCCCGCGGTCTCGCGGTCGTCTCGGACGATGGCGCGCTGATCGCGGCGATCGATGAGGCTCTGGCCGCCCAGCCCGATGTTCTGGCCAAGATCCGCGACGGCAAGGTTCAGGCGGCCGGAGCCGTGATCGGCGCCGTTATGAAGGCCATGCGCGGACAAGCGGATGCCGCGCGCGTGCGCGAGCTCGTGCTCGAGCGTGCCGGAGCGGCCGAGTAATGGGCCTCGGGAACACGCGCCAACCTGCCGCCGACGGGTACCCCGGTTCCCAGCCGGGTGCCCTCGGTGTGGGAGCGCAGGTCGTGGTGCGCTTGGACCGTGGTCGGTATCCGGACGCCGACGCCGAAGACCCGAGCGGCGTGATTGTGGCGGCCGGAGAACTCCAGGGCGCGGCCCTGTACGCCCCCGTTTCCGGACGGGAAACCGTATGGATCGTGGAATTCGACGAACCCTTCTACGGTCTCGACGGTTCTGGCCCGCACGGGTCGGCTCGGGTGGCGCAGAGCTCGCTCGAAGCCGCCCCCGAGGCGTAACCGTCGTGGAGCAGAAGCGCCCGGCCACCGCGCGGGACATCCGTCGCTGGCGCCGCTACCTGGCAGACGAACGGGCCGAAGCGACGGTGTACCGCGACCTCGCCGGACGCCGTAGCGGCGAGGAGCGCGAGATCCTGCTGGCTCTGGCCGACGCCGAGGGGCGCCACGAACAGCACTGGCGGCACCTTCTCGGTGACCAGGTCGGAGCCCCACACCGGGGCGCGATCCGCACCCGTTTCCTGGGGTTCCTGGCCCGCAGGTTCGGATCGGTTTTCGTGCTTGCCCTCGCCCAGCGTGCCGAGGCCCGCTCCCCGTATGACGCCGATGCCGACGCCACAGACACCATGGCCGCCGACGAGCGCATCCACGAGGAGGTCGTGCGTGGGCTGGCCGCTCGCGGCCGGCAGCGGCTGGCTGGCACGTTCAGAGCCGCGGTCTTCGGGATCAACGACGGCCTCGTCAGCAACCTGGCCCTGGTGCTGGGCATCGGCGCCACCGGAGTGCCCGCCGCCACGATCCTCTTCACCGGTATCGCCGGTCTTCTCGCCGGGGCACTCTCGATGGGTGCCGGCGAATATGTCTCGGTACGGTCCCAGCGTGAGCTGCTCGAAGCCTCAACGCCGAATCCGGCCTCCCGGAACGTGCTGGCCCATCTCGATTTGGCTGCGAACGAACTGACCCTGGTCTATCGCGCGCAGGGGATGCCCCCGGAGAAAGCGGAGATCCATGCACGCGAGGTTCTGCGCACGGTGGCCATCGCGACCGGCCCGGTCGACGTCAAGAAGACCGGCGGCCTGGCTCCGGCGGTCGACGAGCACGAAGCCATCGGCACGGGAATCGGAGCGGCCACGTCGAGCTTCTGCTTCTTCGCCTCCGGGGCGATCCTGCCGGTGCTGCCGTATCTGTTCGGCCTCGACGGGATCACCGCGGTCATCGCGGCAGCCGTGCTCGTGGGGCTCGCCCTGCTGGCCACTGGCGCCATCGTCGGGCTGCTCTCGGGCGGGCCGCCCTGGCGGCGCGCCATCCGTCAGCTCATCATCGGTTTCGGTGCTGCCGGAGTCACCTATCTGCTGGGTCTTCTCTTCGGAACCTCGATCGCCTAACGCTGCTCCCGAGCCGCCGTGCTTGAGGTGGCCGCAATTCCGCTCAGAACGGCGCCGGTTGCTTCGTGTGCGCCTGCCGCACGGCCGGCTCCGATTCGGCCCTTTTTCCGGTGCACGGATGTTCGTGGCCGGTTCGCTGAGGAGGGTGCGCCCGGTCGGTGAGGTCCACTACAGGGTTCTGCCGGGCAGGGGCACGGAGCTCCACCGGGTCTCGGACTGCTCGCTATATATGGGCTTCATGAGGGAGACGTCACGGGTACCCACCGACATTCGATGCCCCAGGTCGGCGACCGTCAGCGCCCTGTGGATAACCCGATCAAACTCATATTGCGGAGGAGGAGTGGTGCTCGCTGCGGGGCCTGCTTCGGGCATCCGTGATGGGGCGCGCCACCCGCATCCGTCCTCACGGTATTACGGAGATTTTTGGGGAAACGCCGGTCTGGGCGGCGTGTTGCGACAATCTCCGAAGTAAGTGACTACGGCCGCGACGGGTGCTCCGGGCTGGGCGGCAACCAGAGCCCCTGCGACTTCACGGTGAGCCCCGACCAGTGCGAGATCTCCCACGCCGGCGACGAGGAGTACGCGGCGCAGATCTGGTACTGGTCCACTCCCATTGAGGACTGCCTCGACGGCCGCACCGATGTGAAGTGCACCGACTACTCCGACTGGACGACCGCCTGGCAGGAGATCAAGGGTTAGCGCGGCATCCCCATCCGGCCGAGCCGAATCGGAGGAATCATGACGGGTGACACGGCGTCGCCGGGGCAACGGATGCCGGTGCCGCCGCACCGGGACACGCTCGCCCGGCGGGGTTCGATCACGCTGAGCCGGCATCCGCGGCTTCGCCTGACGCTGATGCTGTCCACCCCTCTGCTCTGGCTCGGCCTGATCTACATCGTTGCCCTCGTTGCCCTCGCCACCCCGCTGATCACCTCTCTGTGGACGGTCGACAGCTTCACGGGCACCACCACACGGTCCTGGACGCTCGATAACATTATCACCGTGCTCCGGTTCGCTCTACCAGACGGTGACGACCTTCACCGCGGGGGCGGGCATCAAGACCCTGCCGATCTGGATTCTGGACAACCTGTTTCGCCCCAGCCAGGTACCGATCGTCAACGTCATCGCCGTGGTGCTGGTGCTGGTGCTGGTGTCGATCGTTTCGATCTACATCGCCCAACGCATTACCGGCTCGGAAAAGGAGAGCCGCTAGCCCCACGCCTGGCAGGTGCAGCCCGCGGGCTACGGCCGGCGCGGATCCCGGCCGGTCAGGGCGAGCAGCCGCGTCTGCAGGGGCGCGTTCTCGTCGGATGGTATCGGGGAGGCGAAGAGGCCGCTGGCCTCGAGGGTGTCCCGCTGGGGCTCGAACACCGTCCAGACCGCCTCGATCAGGGCCGGGTCGAGGGACTCGTCGGCGGCCGTTGCCCGCGCCAGGTCCCAGGAATGGATCGTGACGTCGGAGACCTGCTCGCGCAGGTAGTCGGATGCCGCTACCGTGTCATACGACAGGGTCACCGGTGCGTCGGCCGGGGTCGTTGCCCAGGCTGCGGCCGCCAGCGCCGAGTAGATGGCCCATTCCTTCGCGAGGTCCGGGCCCAGCGGGGTGAGTGAGCGCCGGGCGTCGAGCACCGAGAGGCCGCGCAGCAGCGCGGGGACCCACTGCTGTTCCAGCACCACGTGGCGCACCAACTCGGTCACGGTCCACTCGGTGTCCGGTGTGGCGGCGGCCCAGTCGGTGATCATGTCGACGCGGGCCCCGAACTCTTCGGCGGCCTGTTTCTGCAGCGCAAGCCAGTCATGCTTCATGGGACTCCCTCGGTAGAACGGGTGGAACGGATGCCCCTGCAACGCTACAACCGGCATCAGTCACCGTGCATTCCGTCACCGTGCATTCCGCCCCGGCGCTGTTTACGTTCTCCCGTCGCGGAATCGGTCGCGGCCTGTCGCCGGTCCGGGTTAGGGTCTCTCCATGAGCAGGCAGGACGCATGAGCAGGCAGGACGCATGAGCAGGCAGGACGGCAGCGATCGCACGGTCTCGACAGGCGCGGTCGACGACAGCACCGCGACCCTGCTCCACATCGACCTGGACGCGTTCTTCGCGTCAGTCGAACTTCTCGATCACCCCGAACTGGTGCACCGCCCGGTGATCGTGGGGCACCGGTCCGGGCGCTCGGTGGTCACGGCGGCGAACTACGTGGCCCGGCGCTACGGCGTCAATTCGGCCATGCCCATGGCGCTCGCCCTGCGGCGCTGCCCGGAGGCGGTGGTGCTCGAACCGCACATGGGGCGGTACAAGGAATACTCCGACCGGGTGATGCGCATCTTCGAAGAGTTCACGCCGCTGGTCGAGCAGCTGGGCATCGACGAGGCCTTCCTCGACGTGGCGGGTGCCCGGCGCCTGCATGGCACCCCGGCCGAGATCGGCGCGAAGATCCGGGCCCGGGTCAAGGCCGAAACCGGGCTCACCTGCTCGGTCGGCGCGGCGAGCACGAAGTTCGTCGCCAAGATGGCGTCGGGCCGGGCGAAACCCGACGGCCTGCTCGTGATCCCCGCCGACGAGACCCTCGCATTCCTGCATCCGTTGCCCGTCGGCACCCTGTGGGGGGTCGGCGCCACGACCGAGCAGGCGCTTCTCGGGCAGGGCCTGCGTCAGATCGGTGACCTCGCCCGCACCCCGCTCGCGGTGTTGCAGAAGTGCGTGGGCGACGCGTCGGGCCGCAAGCTGCACGAGCTTGCCTGGGGGAGGGACCCTCGGGTGGTCACGGTGGAGCACGAGGAGAAAAGTGTCGGCCACGAGGTCACCTTCGAATACGACGTGACGGATGTCGCCCGGCTCCGTAGCGAACTGCTGCGGCAGTCCGTTGCGGTGGCTGCCCGGCTGCGCCGCGCAGGCCTCGTCGGCCGCTGCGTGGTGCTCAAGGTGCGCTACACCGACTTCAGCACCGTCACCCGCTCCCGCACCCTGTCGGAACCGACCAGCGTCGGACGCCGGATCTACGAGGAGGTGGCTGCCAGCTTCGAGGCTTTGGCGGCCTCCGGCATCCGGGTGCGCCTCATCGGCGTGCGCGTTGAGCAGCTCAGCGGTGGCGACGGCACTGGCACCGGTCTCTGGGACCCCGACGACGACTGGCGGGGAGCCGAACGGGCCGTGGACTCGGTCACCGCAAGGTTCGGGCGCGGCACGGTGCGCCCGGCGTCGCTGCTGGATCCGGACACACCCTGATCAGGCCCACTCTGATCAGGCAACCGCAAACCAGACAGGGGGTAGCCTGAATCCATGACTAGCCTTCCAGAGAAGCTCGCAGATATCTCTCGTACCGCCGGCGTCAGGTCGGCCTACGGTGATCCGGTCCAGGTGGACGGCGTCACCCTGATTCCCGTTGCTCTCGTCTACTACGGCTTCGGCGGTGGCGAGGGTGACTCCGCCGCCACCGGCAGCGGGTCCGGCGGCGGGGGCGGCGGGGCATCCCTGCCGATCGGCGCCTACGTCAAATCGGGCACGACGGTGCGCTTCGAGCCCAACGTCATCTCGTTGCTCGCGGTCGGCATCCCGTTCCTCTGGGTGGCCGGCAAGGCGATCTCCCGCGTCGTCCGCGCCCTCAAACGCTAGCAGCGAAGGCTCCCAGCCGCCCGGTCGCCCAGCCACTCCGACTGAGGATGTCGGGCTGCTGACTGCGCTCCGGCGCTATCAGTGCCCGCCGGCCAGCTCGATGAATGAGTCTCCATGGCCGAGGTTGAGGGGGGTTCGCGGATCGCGGGCTCCGTTGCGCTTGTTCCCGATTCCGACGCGCGTTTTCCCGCGGACAGCGACGCGGTGGATGAACGTAGGCTCTAACCGCCGCGTCTTTCGAGTCCGCGGACCTGCGGCACATCCGTCCTGAACGAATTCGACGGAGATTGTGCCCTGAACAGCGCGTTTGGGCTCAAAAACGGGTGTTGATCGATGAATCTCCGTCGAATTGGTTCGGTGCCGGGCACGGCGTTCCGCCCGTGACGACCAGCAGACACTCCGGCTGAGGGAGTTGGGCCTGGGTGCGCTCCGGCCCTGTCAGTGCCCGCCGAACCGCTCGTCGCGAGCCGGATCGGCCCCGAACACGTCTGGGACGCCGTCGTTGTCGGCGTCGAGCGCCTCTTTGGCGGCGATGCGCCCGTAGTGCCGGTTGCGGCTCCGCAGCACCACGGTCGCGAGTAGTGCCGCCAGCAGCGAACCGGTCAGGATAGCCACCTTGGCGTGTTCGTCGTGCGGACTACCCTGCCCGAAAGCCAGCTCGCTGATCAGCAGCGACACCGTGAAGCCGACACCGGCGAGCATGGCGACGCCGATCACATCTACCCAGGCCAGGTCCGGGTCAAGGGCGCCCCGGGTGGTCTTGGTGACCAGCCAGGTGGCGAGCATGATGCCAACCGGCTTGCCCACCACCAGGGCTACGACGATTCCGATCGCGACCGGGTCGGTGAGGGCCGTTGTCAGGCCTGACACGCCGCCGATCGTGACCCCGGCGGAGAAGAACGCGAACACCGGCACGGCGAAACCGGCCGAGAGCGGGCGGATGCGGTGCTCGAGGTTCTGCGCCAGGCCCGGGCCGGCGTCGGGTCCGCCGCCACGTCGGCTGCGCAGCACGGGCACGGCGAAGCCGAGCAGCACTCCGGCCACCGTGGCGTGGATGCCGGAGCCGTGCACGAGAACCCAGGTGGCGAGGCCGAGCGGCAGCAGAACGGCGCCCGCGGCCCACCTGGTGGTGCCGAACAGATAGGAGTGCGTATGCGCCAGAAAGGCGAAGAGGCTCAGCGGCACGATGGCGAGCAGCAGCAGAACAGGCTGGAGGTCGCCGGAATAGAAGAAGGCGATGATGGCGATGGCGAGCAGGTCGTCGACCACGGCCAGGGTCAGCAGGAAGATGCGCAGAGCGCTGGGCAGTTTGGAGCCGATCACGGCGAGCACGGCCACGGCGAAGGCGATGTCGGTGGCGGTGGGGATGGCCCAGCCTCGTAACATTTCCGGCCCCGAGCTGAACACGATCGCGGTGAAGATCACAGCCGGAACGATGACGCCGCCGACGGCCGCGGCGACCGGGACGACCGCGCGGCTGAAGGTGCGCAGATCGCCGGCGACGAACTCACGCTTGAGTTCGAGCCCGGCAATGAAGAAGAAGATCGCCAGGAGTCCGTCGGCGGCCCACGCGCCGAGGCTCAGATTGAGGTGCCACGGCTCGTAGCCGATCTGAAAGTCCCGCACCGCATAGTAGAAATCGGAGGCCCCGGTGTTGGCCAGGGTCAGCGCGAGAACCGTCGCCACCAGCAGGAGAGCGCCGCCCACGGTCTCTTTGCGCAGGATCGTCGAGACGTGCAGGTACTCGGGATAGCTGCTACGGCGAAAGACGTTAAGTTTCGGGGTGGGAGGAAGAGGTGATGGTTTCGGCATGGACGAGCCTCAGTCAATCAGGATTTTGTGGCACACGGACATTGCTGTCGACCAGACTTCCCGACACACCACGACGAGCGTACCGCGTTCGGGCGGTCAACGCCGCCCGCGCCAGCTACACCGCCAGCGTCCCAGCCGCTGGCGGGAGCCCGGCCCTTCCCGCCAGCTGCGGGGGATGTGCCAGGGTCCGCGCACGGGTAGCCCGCGTCGCATCCGTCGTCGCCGCAAAATGAAGTGGCGCAGCAACAGAAGCAACAGCCCGGCGAGGATCAGGGGAACGGTGAACGTCATTCGCGCCCGACAGTGATGCGGGGGCGAGGCGAGGACTCCATCCCGCGAGTCTAGGCCGAGGTCTATACTTGAATGAAACACGGGAGTCCGGTCAACCGGGCTGAGAGGAAGCTTCTGAAGCTTCGACCGTCGAACCTGATCTGGATCATGCCAGCGCAGGGAGGCAAATTTTCTCGTTCCCGTGCCCTGGAACCATCTACGGAAAGGGCACGACCAGTGCACGCTACAACAACTCTTCTCACCTCCACCACGTCCCGCCAGCCGCGTAACTTCCGGTGGCGGGTCGTCGACATCGTCATCGCCAGTGTCATCGGCGTGGCCAGCGGGCTCATCTTCGTCGTCTGGAACCAGGCGTACAACCCGCTCAGCGGCCTGCTCACCCCGCTGCTGCCGGGCCTGCAGGCTCTCCTGGGCGGCGGATGGCTGTTCGCCGGCGTGCTCGGCGGCCTCATCATCCGCAAACCCGGCGCCGCGCTCTACACCGAGCTGCTGGCGGCGGTCGTGTCGACTCTGGTCGGCGGCACCGCCTGGGGAGCCACCATCCTGGTCTCCGGCCTGGTGCAGGGTCTCGGCGCGGAGCTGGTCTTCGCGCTGTTCTTCTACGCCAACTACCGCCTCGTCGTGGCCCTGCTCGCCGGCGCGGGTGCCGGCCTTGCCCTCGCCGTCAACGACCTGTTGCTCTGGTACCCCGGATCGGCCGTTCCCTTCATCACCATCTACACCGCCTCCTCGATCGTCTCCGGCATTGTCGTGGCCGGACTGCTGTCCTGGCTGGCCATGCGTGGCCTCGCCCGCACCGGGGCACTGTCGCGGTTCGCCGCCGGGCGATCGAACCGCACCCAGGTCTAGGGGGACGGCGATGACACCGGCAGCAGCGGCATCCGTCTCGGGAGCGTCCGTCGTGGCCCGCGGCTGGGGATGGCGGCATGCCGGGCGGCGGGGCTGGGCCGTCAACGGCCTCGACCTGAGAATCGAGCCGGGCGAGCGCGTGCTGCTGCTCGGCGCCTCCGGGGCCGGCAAATCCACTCTGCTGCACGCCCTCGCCGGGGTTCTCGGCGGCGACGAGGAGGGCGAGCAGCGCGGTCAGCTGCTTGTAAACGGCGCCGAGCCGACCGCAGCGCGCGGCCAGGTCGGGCTGCTGCTGCAGGACCCTGACTCCCAGGTGATCCTGGCGCGGGTGGGCGACGACGTCGCCTTCGGCTGCGAGAACCTTGGGGTGCCCCGCGAAGAGATCTGGCGCCGGGTGAGCGACGCCCTGGACATGGTCGGCCTGAACCTGCCGCTCAGCCATCCGACGTCGTCGCTGTCGGGTGGACAGAAGCAGCGCCTCGCCCTCGCTGGGGTGCTGGCGATGCGGCCGGGGCTGCTGCTGCTCGACGAACCCACAGCGAATCTCGACCCTGGAGGCGTGCTGGATGTGCGCGATTCCGTTGCCCGCGTGCTCGAGAACTCCGCGGCGACGTTCATCGTGATCGAACATCGGGTCGCCGTCTGGCAGAACCTTGTGAACCGGGTGATCGTGCTCGACGCGGCCGGGGGAGTGCTGGCCGACGGCCATCCCGACGACGTGCTGACCAGGCAGGGGGAACGGCTCGCGGCCGCGGGTGTCTGGGTGCCCGGGCGGGGCAACGGCCTGACTGCATCGCGGCGCGAGACCAGCTCGGCGTCGGCGCCCGGCTCGGTCCCTCTGCTCCGCACGCCCGGCCTCGCGGTCGCGCGCACGCGCGCCGACGTGCTCGCCCGGGACATCGACCTCACGGTGCACGCCGGCACCGCTCTGGCAGTCACCGGACCGAACGGCGCCGGCAAATCGACCCTGATGCTCACCCTCGCCGGCCTGCTGAAACCGGCCGGGGGAGCGGTTCTCGCGAGCCCGGAGTTCGCCGGCGGGGCCGACGAGGAACCGATCCGCTGGAAGTCCCGCCAGCTGCTCACCCGCATCGGCACCGTGTTCCAGAGCCCGGAGCACCAGTTCGTGGCCGCCACCGTGCGGGCCGAACTCGCCGTAGGGCCGCGCGCCCTCAAACGGCCGGAGGCGAACATCAATGCCCGGGTCGACGAGGTGCTGCAGCGCCTGCGCCTGGACCACCTGGCCGAGGCGAACCCGTTCACCCTCTCCGGCGGAGAGAAACGTCGGCTGTCGGTGGGCACCGTGCTGGCCACCCAGCCACGACTGCTCATGCTCGACGAGCCCACCTTCGGCCAGGACCTGCGCACCTGGCGGGAGATCGTGGCCCTGCTCGACGAACTCCTGCGGGAGGGCACCGCGGTGGTCGCCGTCTCGCACGACACCGACTTCGTGGTCGCCCTGGCTGACCGGGAGTACCATCTGGCCGGGCGGGCCGGCCGCAGCGTCACGCCGCGGGCGGCGGTGTCCCGGTGAGCGTGCTGACGCCTGCCCGGGGAACCCAGGCCATCTTCCGGATCAACCCGGTCGCGAAGCTGGCCGCCGCGCTGCTGCTGGCGGGCGTGCTCATCCTCACCATCGACTGGGTCTCCGCAGTCGTCGCCCTCGCCTGCGAGTTCGTGCTCTTCTTCTGGGCCGGGCTGTCCCTGAAGGCCTTCGCGGTGCGCACCCTGCCGGTCTGGATCGCCGCACCCACCGCCGGCGTCACCACCCTGCTCTACGGGCAGGCGGCCGGGGCGGTCTATTGGTCTTTCGGGCTGGTGAACGTGACCGAGGGATCACTCGAGCTGGCCATCGCCACGACCCTGCGCATCCTCGCCATCGGACTGCCGTCGGTCGTGCTCTTCGTGACCGTCGACCCCACCGACCTGGCCGACGGCCTCGGCCAAGTCGTGAAACTGCCGGCCCGCTTCGTGCTTGGCGGTCTGGCCGGGCTGCGCCTGGTCGGCCTGTTCCTCGAGGACTGGCGCGCCCTCGAACTGGCCCGGCGGGCCCGCGGCATCGCGGACCGCGGCGTCCTGCGCCGGCTGCTCAGCCAGGCCTTCGCCCTGCTGGTGCTGTCGATCCGGCGCGGCAGCAAACTCGCGACGGCGATGGAGGCCCGCGGGTTCGGCGCCTCGGTGCGGCGCACCTGGGCCCGCCCCTCCAGCTTCCGGGGGCGCGAGGTGGCCCTGGTCGGCATCGGTCTGGCCGTGGCCCTGCTCTCGGTGAGCGTCTCCGTGGCGACGGGAAGCTGGAACTTTGTCCTCACCTGATCTGCCCACGGCCGCCCTCGAACCGGCCGCCCCCGATCCGGTCGGTGACCGACGGATGCTGCTGGCCCCCGTGCTCCGCGACCTTGCCGCCGCCGGGGTGGCGCCCGTCGTTCTCATCGACGGGCCGAGCGGCGCCGGCAAGAGCACCCTCGCCGACGCGCTCGTCGTCGCCTGGCCGGGACCGCTCCGGCCCACCCTGGTGCGGCTGGACGACATCTACCCCGGCTGGCAGGGGCTGGACGCCGCCGTCACGCACCTGCGCGAACAGGTGCTCGCCCCGAGAAGACTGGGCCGGCCCGCCGCCTGGCGGCGCTATGACTGGGAGCGGCGCGAGTCGGCAGAATGGCACCCGGTCGACCCGGCCCGCCCGCTGATCGTGGAGGGCTGCGGAACCCTGGCGGCCGCCCACGCGCCACTCAGCGACATCCGGGTCTGGCTGGCCGCCGACGACCGCATCCGCAAGCAGCGGGCCCTCGCCCGGGACGGCGAACTGTTCCGGTCGCACTGGGACCAGTGGGAAGCGGGCTGGGACGCTTACCGAGAGCGGGAGGCGCCCGAGCGGCAGGCGACGATCCGGCTGGCCGGGACCCCGGACATCCGTCGCCCGTAAGTCGGTGCCCGGGACTAGGTTGGAGGTATGGCTGATCAAGATGCTGAAAATGTCGTTTACACCGCGGAATTCATTGACGGTCCCCTCGCGGGCCAGGTCGACACCCGGGTGCTGATCCAGGGCAAACATGACGCCCGGGTCAGCATGATGGCCGCCGTCGAGGGGGTCGAAACGCTGTTCTGGTACGACGAGGAGGACGTGCGCGATGTGCAGGGCCGCGTGCACGTGCGCTACCGGTTCGACGCGGGCGAGAGCGACCCGTTCCTGCCGACCGGCGAGCGCGAGTAGCCGCAGACCAGTAGCCGGCGGGCGGTCGCGGCAGCCTTTCGCCGCTAGCGGTCCGCGGCGATCAGCGCCGAGATCATCGGCACGGGGTGCAGGAGCCGCCAACCGAGGCCCGGCGCGCTGATCGTGCGGTCGAGCACCAGCGTCGACGTCACCTCGGTGCCCCCGGTCTCCACCGTGACCCGGCCGACGGTCTTGCCCGCCCGGCCGGTCGACACCGTCTCCAGGATCACCTCCGCGTCGCCCGGCGCCTGGGCCAGCCAGCCGTACGTCGTCGTGGCCGTGCGCACGGTTCCGGAGGCCTCGGCCCCCCACGGTGTGCTGAACTCCACGTAGGCGTCACCCTGGGCGAGGGTTGGCAGCTCGCGTACCCCGGCGCGGGCGCTCTCCATCAGGACGGTGACGTCACTGGTCAGGGTGTCGTAATCGGGTTCGCCGAGCAGGGCACCGGCAAAGGTGTAGGTCGAGTCCGGGCCCTGCACCTGACCGGTGAAGAGAAAACAGACGCCCGCCCCGTCCGTGTAGCTGCGGGTGATGCCGGTGACGCCCTCCTCGGCCAGGAACGCCGTGGTGTTGTCCACGCCGCGCTGGCCCACCAGGGCGGAGGCCGGCTGGGAGAGGATGGCACCGATCACCGGGTCGGCGGCGGCCAGGCCGGCCAGCCGGGCAAGGTCGGTGGCCGTTCCGACGCTTTCGTCGTTGAGCCCGGTGGCGTCGGCGACACGAGTGCCGTCGAGGCCCTGCTTGCCCAGCCAGGCGTTGGCGGCGGCGCTGTAGGCGTCGAGGGAGCCGAAGGCCCAACGCGCCAGCGTGTCGGCGTGATTGTTGCTGGAGCCGAGGATCATCGCCTGGAGCAGCTCGGTCTCGGTCCACAGTTCGCCCGGGAAGACCACGACGGTGCGGGCACCGGAATTGCCGTAGTCGATGTAGTCCTGGTAATCCGCGGCAGTGATCGGGATCTGAGGCCCCGTCTCACCGAGGGTCAGCGGTTTCGCGTCGAGCACGACCAGGGCGGTCACGATCTTCGTCGCCGCGGCCATCGGCAGCGGTTCGGCCGTGCCGGCCACGGCGAGAGGCAGGGTGGTGGCGAGAGCGTCGGCGTCCAGCGCCGTCGTCTCCGGGAAGGCCGGATCGGGTGTGACCGTGGCCAGGCCGATGACGGCGCTGCCGCCGGTGGTCGGCAGCGCGGGCGGGAACGGAACCGACTCGCCGGCCGCCGGCGTGACCAGCGTGGCGGTGGCCTCAGGCAACGGCCCCAGTAGGGTGGCCGGCCCGTAGACGCCGACGGACAGGATGACGAGGGCGCCGACCGTGGCGCCGATGACGCGGGCAGGCCGGGATCTACTCATGACGCAAGGCTAACGGTGGTTGGTCATCCCCAGCCGAGGTCGTGCAGCCTGTCGTCGTCGATGCCGTAGAAATGGGCGATCTCATGCACCAGAGTGATGTGCACCTGGTCGCGCAACTCCTCGAGATCCGCGCAGAGGTCCAGCAGCGGCTCCCGGTAGAGCACGATCCGGTCCGGCATCTCACCGAAGCCGTACTGCCCGCGCTCCGTCAGGGCAACCCCGTCATAGAGCCCGAGGGTGTCCATCGTGCCGTCTTCGGGTCGGTCCTCGACCACGAAGATCACGTTGTCCAGGCCGTCGACCATGTCGTCGGGCAGGAGGTCGAGCTCGTCGACGACGAGACGCTCGAACTCCTCGTGAGTCAGCTGCGGCATCCGTTCAGCATCTCACATTCGTTCAGCCTCTCAGGGAGCCGGTCAGCCGTTGATCGTGATGGTGCTCAGGCCGCCGTCGGTGACGCCCCAGGTCTTGAGGATCTCGCCGTAGGAGCCGTCGTCGACCATGGACTGCAGGGCAGCCTGCACGGCCGCTGCCATCCCGGAGTCCTTCGCCACGGCCATGCCGTACGGTGCCTCGTCGAAGGAGGTGCCGGCCTTCTGCAGCTTGCCCGCGGTCTGCTGGATCGCGTAGAGGGTGACCGGGGAGTCTGCGCTGAAGGCGTCGGCCTGGCCGAGCACAGTGGCGTTCGTGGCCAGGTCCTGGGTGTCGAACTTGAGCTTGTCGATCGGGGGCTTTCCGGCGGCGACGCAGGCGGCGCTCTTGGCCGGGATTTCGTCGGTGTCCTCGTAGGTGGTGGACTGCACGGCGATCTTCAGGCCGCAGGCGTCGTCGGGGTCGACGGTGGTGCCGGTGGCGGAGGCCCACTGGATGCCGGCCGTGTAGTAGTTGACGAAGTCGACCTGCTCCTGGCGCTTCAGGTTGACGGTGAAGGACGAGTTTCCCAGGTCCATCTCGCCGCCGATGATGCTCGGGATGATGGTGTCGAAATTCGCGACCTTGTAGTCGGCGGTCAGACCCAACTTCGCGGCAACCGCGGCGCCGAGTTCGACTCCCCAGCCGATCGGGTTGCCGGAATCGTCCTTGAACTCGTTGGGGGAGTAATTCGGGCTCGTTCCGATCACGAGCGTGTCGGAGGCGCGGACCTTCTCCGGGAGCAGCGCCGAGGCGGCGGCATCTTCGGTCACGGTCTTGGCGGGCGCGGTGGCGTCGGCTCCGGGAACCGGCACAGTGTTGTCGACGCAGCCGGTGAGCAGGAGGGCGGCCACCGCAGCGACGGCGGGGAGGGCGAAACGAGCACGCATGGAGAGATCCCTTTCAGCTGTCCCGGACGCCGTTGGACCGCGGGGAGGCCGAGGCGAGGACACCATTTCGGTGCGGCGTTTCGATGCCGGAAATGCGAACGCGCGGCCGAATCCGAGGGCCCGGTCGCGCGTTCGATGGACTGTTTCTGCGTGTTTCAATTGGGGTGAGTAACGGGGCTTGAACCCGCGGCCTTCCGGACCACAACCGGATGCTCTACCAGCTGAGCTATACCCACCATGCGCTGCTTTCTCACAGAGAAGGCAACTTGACAAGTGTATTACATGTTCGCAGCGAAAATGTTCACGGCTTCGGCCGCGCTGTTCTTCGCCTGTTGGCTGGACGGCCCGGGGTCGGCCACGAACACGGTTTGGCGGTAGTACGCCAGTTCGCGGATGGATTCGAGGATGTCAGCCAGGGCGCGGTGTCCGCCGTCTTTCGCGGGGGCGTTAAAGTAAACCCGCGGGTACCAGCGGCGTGCGAGTTCCTTGATCGAGGACACGTCGACGTTGCGGTAGTGCAGCTGGGCGTCGAGGCGAGGCATGAATTTCATCAGGAAGGCCCGGTCGGTGCCGATGGAATTTCCCGCCAGCGGAGCCCTCTGCTCGGCCGGGATGAACTGCAGTACGTATTCCAGCACCAGGGTCTCGGCCTCGGCGGCGCTGATTCCGTTCGGGATCTCGTTGATCAGCCCGCTGGTCTCGTGCATGTTGCGCACGAAGTCGTTCATGTTCTCCAGCGACGCCTGATTCGGCTTGATGATGAGGTCGAGTCCCGGGTCGATGATGTTCAGGTCGTAATCGGTGATCACTACAGCGATCTCCACCAACTCGTCGGAATCAATGTCCAAACCGGTCATCTCGCAGTCAATCCACACCAACCGGTCACTACTTTTTTTCATGTGCCGAGTCTAACGGCGGACGCCGACCGGCCCTGTTGCGCTGATCCCGGCAGCGGTGCGACTGAGACGTTCGCTCCGTAGACTACCTCGCATGGAATTGACGTACTTCTCCTCCGCCTTCTGTGAGCCCTGCATGCAGACCCGGGCAGTCCTGGCCGAGGTCGAACGCCTCGTGCCCCAGGCGACCGTGCGTGAGCTCGACGTGGTGCGGGACGTCGCGGAAGCCGAGGCCGACGGCATCCGGATCACCCCCACGGTGATCATCCGGGACGCGGCCGGGATCGAGGTCTTCCGGGCCACGGGTGTGCCGACACTCGCCCAGGTGCTCGTGGCGGCCGCGAAGGCCGTTTGAGCGCCGGCGGGCCGGGTCTGCGGTATTGTTGATCGTTCTTCGCCCCCGTAGCTCAGTGGATAGAGCAGCGGCCTTCTAATCCGCTTGTCGTAGGTTCGATTCCTACCGGGGGCACCGCACAACACCCGTGAATCCTGTTGCTCTACCCTCGGTTTGGTAGATTCGGGAAATGCGAGAACTACAGGCGCGAATCATCGCGGAGCTGAACGTGTCCCCCCATATCGATGCATCCTCCGAGGTTCGCCGCAGAGTGCAGTTCCTCGCGGACTACCTGGTCCGAACGGGGGCACAGGGCCTCGTGCTCGGCATCAGCGGGGGTCAGGATTCCAGCCTGGCCGGCCGTCTGTGTCAGCTGGCCGTGGAGCAGCTCGCCGAGGCGGGACATTCGGCCATCTTCCAGGCCGTGCGCCTGCCGTACCGGGTGCAGCGGGACGAGGAGGACGCGCAGCTCGCCCTGGAATTCATTCGTCCTGCGTCGACCGTCACCTTCGACATCAAGCGGGCCGTCGACGGTATCGAAGCGGAATTCGCCGATGCGACGGGCCGCCCGCTGCCGGACTTCGACAAGGGAAACGTCAAGGCCCGGGTGCGCATGGTCGCCCAGTATGCCCTCGCCGGCTCGGCCGGCCTGCTGGTCGTGGGCACCGACCACGCCGCCGAGGCGGTCACGGGATTCTTCACCAAGTACGGCGACGGCGGCACGGACATCCTGCCGCTGACCGGACTGACCAAGCGTCAGGGGCGAGCGCTTCTGGTCGAGCTGGGGGCGCCGGACCGGTTATACCTCAAGGCGCCGACTGCCGACCTTCTCGACGACAACCCCGGCCAGACCGACGAGGCCAACCTGGGGTTGCGGTACGAGCAGATCGACGACTTCCTGGAAGGGCTGCCCGTCGACGATCTCGTCGCCGAGACGATCGAGAACCGCTACCTCGGCACCGAGCACAAGCGCCAGGTCCCGGCATCGATGTTCGACGAGTGGTGGCGCTGACTCGTGAGAGCTGTGAGCCGCCGCCGCCGCCTCGCTCGGGAGCGCGGCGGCGGCTCACGGACGTCTAGCTCTGGAGCGGGGTGGGGCGCACTTCCAGTGCCTGCACGTCGTCGAGGAGGCGCTGGGTCTCCGTCGACGCCGAGGCCGTTCCAGACGCATATTGTAGCGGGGCAGGCACGGGCGCGGCCGGCGCGGCGGTGAACTGGTCGTGGTGCTGCTGGGCGGTCCAGGCATCCTGCTCGGCGAGGAGGTTCTTCTCGGTGCTGTTCTTGGAGACCTTCCACCGGTCGAGGTCGCTCTGGAAGATCTTGCGGGTGCGGCCCGGCTTGTCCTGCCATTCGACCAGGCGGTCGCGGAACTCGAGCAGCGCGGGCTCGAGCTGGTACCCGAACGTGGCCGAGGTGCGCTTGAGCTCAGCGAGTTGATGCGCGGCCCAGTTCGCGGCGACGCCCGAACCCTTGATCGGCAGGAGGCGCAGCTGCACGTCGGCCTGGCCCACCGCGCGGTCCGCCATGACCTGCTCCTGCGGCGTGAGCGAGTTCCAGACGGATGCCTCGGTCGCGGCATCCACGAGGGTGCCGATCACGGCCGCCTTGAGAGCCCGGTCGTTCTGCGCCAAGAGGCGTTTGATCGCCCCGCGGGAGATCACCGCCGCCAGAAGGCTGGCGACGACGATCGAGACGATGAGCACCACGGCGCTGAAAACCATGGACTGATTGCTGGCTGCCGTGAGCCAGGATACGAAACTATTCCACCACTGCATGAGCGCACTTTACCGGCGTCTCGTCCCGATCTCCGGGAGCGGCGCGGCGTGCCCTGCGGGGAGGTGCGCGCAGTCAGCGGAAGCAGTCGGCCGCGTCGTCAATGCGCCAGAACGAACCGACGTTCATTGTGCGGGTGGCGGCGAGCAGGCGCCGCGCAGCGAAGTGGTCGCCGTCGACCTCGGTGCGCCGCTCGATGTGCCCGAGCACCATGCCGGACCGGTTCGAGACCCGCCAGAGGCCGTCTTTCACGGGAACAAACTGCAGACCGCGGATGACCGGCAGTCGGGGAAGTGGGGACGCTGGTGTGGACATGGAATTCTCCGAGATCGACCGTACGCGGGTGAGGGTCCCCTCAGGCTACGGAGAGCCACCGACAGTGGTTTCGGCGCTACCGCAGAGGTCCGTTCAGCAAAACCATGTCCTGGCTGGCCAGGTCGAGGTCCACAACCCGGTTCGGACGTGCGGTCTGGGCGACGACGATGCCCGCGAGCACAAGGACCACCCCCGCCATCTGCAGCCCGTCGAGGGACTCGCCGAGCCAGAGGAACGCGAACGCGAAGGCGAAGATCACCTCCGAGGCAGACACGATGCCGGCCGCCGTGGCAGTCAGTCGGCCGAGCGCCATGTACGAGAACAGATACGGGGCGAAGGAGCCGAACACGCCGTTCCACAGCGTCAGCAGCCACAGCGGGAGAGACACCGCCCCGAGGTTGCCGTTCAACGCGACATCCTGAACCAGGGTCTGCGGCTCGACCTGCCACCAGGCGCTGAACACGAGCCAGAACGCGCTGGCGAAAAGCATGGACCAGAACGACACGGCCAGTGGCGAGGTCGCGGCGACCTGCCGCTCCCCGACCAGGAAATACACTGCCAGGCAGATTGCGGCGAGGATTCCCGCCAGCACACCCAGTTCAGAGAGGGTGCTGGCCCAGATCTGGGCGACGACGGCCATGCCGATCAGAACGCAGCCGATGGCCAGCCAGATGCGGGATTTGACCCGCTCCTTGAAGACGAACCGGGCGACCAGGGCGACGATCAGCACCCCGGTGTACTCGAGCATGAGCGCGATGCCCACCGGCAGCAGACTGATCGCCACTGCGTAGAACCACTGGATCAGGGCGACCCCGGCCACCCCCAGGATGGCCATTACCGCGAGCTGGCGCAGGCTGATGCGGAACGCCCGCCGGTTGGTCACGAGCAACAGACCGCCGGCCAGGAGGGCGACGACCGTGACCCGGAAGAAGGTCAGCTGAGCCGGGGACAGGCCCGCATCCACGATCACCTTGGTGGTGCTGCCGTTGAGGCCGAAAAGCAGCGACGCGAGGAGAGCGTAGAGATAGCCCACTTCGCTCAGCCCAGACCGGTGCCGTGCACGGCGTACGGTTCGATCTCGTCGATTTCGATCTGGGTGAGAGGCGGGGCATCCAGGGCCGCCACGGTCTGCTCGAGCTGGTTCAGGCTGCTCGCGCCGACCAGCACGCTGGTCACCGACGGCTGGCGCAGGATCCAGGTGACCGCCAGCTGGGCCAGCGTCTGGCCGCGCGCGGCGGCAATCTCGTTAAGGGCGCGGGCACGGCCCTGGTAGGTGTCGGTGAGAACGTCCTCCGACAGGAAATCGCTCGTCGCGACCCGCGAGCCTGCCGGAACGGTGCCGTCCAGGTAACGGTCGGTGAGAAGTCCCTGTGCGAGCGGCGAGAAGACGATGCTGCCCATGCCGAGCTCGTCGAGCACGGGGAAGAGCCCGTCTTCGATGTGGCGATCGAACATCGAGTAACGCGGCTGGTGGATCAGGAGGGGGATCTTGTGCTCGGCCAGCGCCGCCGCCGCGGCCCGCGTCTGCTCGGGGGTGTAGCTGGAGATGCCGACATAGAGGGCCTTTCCCTGCTGCACCGCCGACGCCAGCGCGCCCATGGTCTCCTCGATGGGAGTCTCCGGGTCCGGCCGGTGGGAGTAGAAGATGTCGACGTAGTCGACGCCGAGCCGGCCCAGGCTCGCGTCGAGGGAGGAGAGCAGGTACTTGCGAGAACCGAAATCGCCGTAGGGGCCCGGCCACATGTCGTAGCCGGCCTTGCTGGAAATGATCATCTCGTCGCGGTAGGCCCGGAAATCTTCGGCGCAGATGCGGCCGAAGTTGGTCTCGGCGGCTCCGGGAGGAGGACCATAGTTGTTGGCCAGGTCGAAGTGGGTGACCCCCAGGTCGAAGGCACGGCGCAGGATGGCGCGTTGGGTCTCGATCGGGCGCTCGTGGCCGAAGTTGTGCCAGAGGCCGAGAGACAGCGCCGGCAGTTTGAGGCCGCTCCGTCCGACGCGTCGGTAGGTCATGTCGGCATAGCGGTTCGGAGCTGGCACGAAGGTCATGCCGTTACTCTAGGGGTGTGCAAACTTTTGTGGTCGCAGGTGGATGTTTCTGGTGTCTCGATGCCGTGTATCGGGTGTTGCGTGGCGTGAGCGAGGTGGTTTCCGGGTATACCGGGGGAGGGGCTCAACGGCCAACGTATGAGTCGGTGTGCACGGGCCGTACCGGCCACGCCGAGGCCATCGCCGTGACGTTCGACCCGGAGGTCATCCCGGCCAGCGTCATCCTCGACGTGTTCTTCTCGCTGCACGACCCGACCCAGCTGAACCGCCAGGGCGCCGACGTGGGCACCCAGTACCGGTCGGCGATGTTCTATGCCGACGACGCGCAGAAGCGGCTCTTCGAAACCGCTCGCACTCGCGCCGCCGAATGGTGGGGCGGCGGCGTCGTCACCACGATCGATCCGCTCGGCGAATACTTCGTGGCCGAGGACCACCACCAGGACTTCTTCGCCAAAAACCCTGGTCAGGGCTACTGCATGGCCGTCGCGCTGCCCAAGGTGAACAAGATCCGCAAGTCCTACGCCGAATACCTCCTCTAGCAGCGCGAGTTCGTGTACTCGTAGGCGGCGAGTATCGCCGAGCGCGGCGAAATGAACGGGTTTTCTAGCTGCCGTGCCAGCGCCGCCGAGACCGCCGTGCGGAAACCCGGAGCCAAACGAATTCGACGGAGATTTTGCCCAAAGCGGCACTAGAAACTGGGAAAGAGCGCTTTCACAGAAGAATCTCCGTCGAATTGGTTCGACACCGACCGCGGCGCGCACCCGGACCCTCTCCGTCAGAAGCGAGCCCAGCCCTCCCCAGCTGCGGGGGGCGGTCATTCGGCACAGGTTCCGGATGCCGCGGCCGCGCGTCGTCCTGCCGCCGCACACTCGGAGTACGCGATCTGGGGCGGCGGAGACGGGCACGAGCCGTCGCTCCAGGTCGCGTGTTCCGGGCATTCGTCCGGGGCTCACAGGATGAGGGAGACCGTAATGAGCGACAGCATCACCGTGACCGGAATCGTGGCCACCACGCCCCGTCACCTCGTGACCAGTTCGGGGCTGGCCATCACGTCGTTTCGGCTGGCATCAAGCCAGCGTCGCTTTGACCGTGTGAAACAGACCTGGGTTGACGCCGAGACCAACTGGTACACGGTGTCCTCCTTCCGGCAGCTCGCCCACAACGTGGAGCGCTCGGTGCAGAAGGGTGAGCACGTAGTCGTGGCGGGGCGGTTGCGCATCCGGCCGTGGGAAAATGCCGACCGCAACGGTACCTCGGTCGAGGTCGAGGCAGAGACCGTCGGGCACGACCTGGCCTGGTGCAGCACCGTCTACACGCGCTCGCCGCCGCCCGGCGCAGCGTCGGCGCCACATCCGACCGAGCCCACGGACGGCTTCCTACCTGCCGATACTGACGACGCACCCCCGATGCGCGACGAGGCAGAGTCCGCGGCGCTAGTCGGGGTCGATTCCTGATGGCGGCAACTCGGCACAGTGTCCGGCACAGTCACCGGGACAGTGACCGGAATAGACTCTCGGGGACACGGGGCATCTGGCAGACTCAGAGGTCTGACCGCACCGCGGTCGCGGAAGGACCACGTGCCGGCACCATCAGATCGGGAAACCCGGAGACGTCGAACCGGCATCCGTTCCCCACGCACCGGTAGCGCGTTGCTGCTCGGGCTGGCCGTCACGGTCAGCCTCGCGGCCTGCTCGGCGGCACCGGCCGCGACTTCCTCGAGCACGGCCACGGCGTCGGCGTCGGCGTCGGCTCGTCCGACCGCGAGCGCGGCGCCCATACCCGCGCCGCAGCTACAGCCGGAGAAGGATGCGGCGGCGAACCTGGCCTACTTCGACAGCGTCGCCACGGCGGTCGTCACCGCTGACGAGAATGCCGGCGGGCGGGCATTCGTGGACGCGCTGGGGGCCTCCGGCTTCGACCGGGCCCAAATGGAGGTTACCTTCGACGAGACCAACATCGACCTCCCAGCGGACTCTATCCAGTTCTCCGTTCGGTTCAACGGCGAATGCCTGATCGGGCAGAACGGACCGGCCACGGGCGGGTACCACAGCGCGGTCACGGCGATCCTCGCATCCGGAACGTGTCTGGTCGGGGCCACGCGGCAAATAGACTGGTAAGCACTATGGCTGAATTTATCTACACGATGGTCCGCGCTCGCAAGGCGGTCGGCGACAAACTGATCCTCGACGACGTCACCATGTCGTTCTTCCCCGGCGCCAAAATCGGTATCGTGGGGCCGAACGGCGCCGGAAAATCCACGATCCTGAAGATCATGGCCGGGCTGGACACCCCCAGCAACGGCGAGGCGAAGCTCTCGCCCGGCTACTCGGTCGGCATCCTGATGCAGGAGCCCGAACTCGACGAGACCAAGACGGTCCTCGAGAATGTGCAGGAGGGCGTCGGCCCGATCAAGGCCAAGGTCGACCGGTTCAACGAGATCAGCCTCGCGCTCGGCGAACCCGACGCGGACTTCGACGCACTGCTGGCCGAAATGGGCACGCTGCAGGAGGCCATCGACGCCGCCGACGCCTGGGACCTCGATTCCCAGCTGGAGCAGGCCATGGACGCCCTCCGCACCCCGCCGGGCGATTACTCCGTCGCCGACCTCTCCGGCGGTGAGAAGCGCCGCGTGGCGCTGACCAAGCTGCTGCTGCAGAAGCCCGACCTGCTCCTCCTTGACGAGCCCACCAACCATCTCGACGCCGAAAGCGTGCTCTGGCTCGAGCAGCACCTGGCCCAGTACCCCGGCGCCGTTCTCGCCGTCACCCACGACCGGTACTTCCTCGACCACGTGGCCGAGTGGATCGCCGAAGTCGACCGCGGCCACCTGTACCCCTACGAGGGCAACTACTCGACCTACCTCGAGAAGAAGCAGGAACGGTTGCTCATCGCGGGCAAGAAGGACGCGAAGATGGCCAAGCGCCTCGCGGACGAGCTCGAATGGGTGCGCTCGAATGCGAAGGGCCGCCAGGCAAAGTCGAAGGCGCGTCTCGCCCGCTACGAAGAGATGGCGGCAGCGGCCGAGAGCACCCGCAAGCTTGACTTCGAAGAGATCCAGATTCCCGTCGGCCCGCGCCTCGGTGCCCAGGTCATCGACGCCAAGAAGGTCAAGAAGGGCTTCGGCGACCGGGTCCTCATCGAGGATCTCTCCTTCACCCTCCCGCGCAACGGCATCGTCGGCATCATCGGCCCCAACGGCGTGGGCAAGACCACGCTGTTCAAGACGATTGTCGGACTCGAGCCACTGGACCTGGGTGAACTGAAGATCGGCGAGACGGTTGACATCTCCTACGTCGACCAGAGCCGCGCGGGCATCGACCCGAACAAGTCGCTTTGGGAGGTCGTCTCCGACGGCCAGGACTATATCCAGGTCGGCAAGACCGAGATCCCGTCGCGGGCCTACGTGTCCACATTCGGCTTCAAGGGTCCCGACCAGCAGAAGAAGGCCGGCGTGCTCTCCGGTGGTGAGCGCAACCGCCTCAACCTGGCGCTCACCCTCAAGCAGGGCGGCAACCTGCTGCTGCTCGACGAGCCCACCAACGACCTGGACGTCGAAACCCTCGGCTCGCTCGAGAACGCGCTCCTTGAATTCCCCGGCTGCGCCGTGGTCATCACCCACGACCGGTGGTTCCTTGACCGAATCGCCACGCACATCCTCTCCTATGAGGGCACCGACGAAGACCCGGCGAACTGGTACTGGTTCGAGGGCAACTTCGAGTCGTACGAGCAGAACAAGATCGAACGCCTTGGCCCGGATGCCGCGAAACCGCACCGGTCCGCGTACCGCAAGCTGACCCGCGACTAGGACCCGCGGTGAAGCTGCGCGTGCCGGTGAAGTTGCGCTGGTCGGATCTGGACGCCTACGGCCACGTCAACAACGCCGAGTTGTTGCGTGTGCTCGAGGATGCGCGCATCCAGGCGTTCTGGCCGGATGAAGACGGCGACGGCCCCGGGGCGTTCGCCGGCACCGCCGTGCTGGACGGGCGCCCGGGCGCGGCGACGCTGACCCTGATCGCGCGGATGGAGGCCGAGTATCTGGCTCCGATTCCGTATCTGAGGCAGCCTCTGGACATCCGTCTCTGGCTCGGCAAGCTCGGCGGCGCCAGCCTCGAGGTCTGCTACGAGGTCTGGACTCCGATCGGCCTGGAGCCAGCGGTTCTCTTCGCGCAGGCGAGCACCACAATCGTGTTGGTGGATGCCGCGACCGAGCGGCCGCGCAAGATCAACGAGGTCGAGCGCGCCGCTTGGGCTCCATACGTAGACGAACCCATCCGATTCACCCGGCGCGCGTCCCTGCCGGCTGAGTAGGCCGGCCCGGACGCAGTCCGCCTCAGCCGGCGGTGACGGCGTCGCCGGTGACGGTGACCTTCACCGACGCCAGCGGTTCGGTCGCCGGTCCGGCGAGGGCCTCGCCGGTGGCACGGTCGAACTTCGAGCCGTGGCAGGGGCAGTCGAACTCGTCCTTTACCGCTTTGACCACGCAGCCCTGGTGGGTGCAGATCGCGCTGAACGCCACCACGGTGCCGGCCGTGGGCTGGCTGATCAGGATGGGCTTGCCATCGAGGGAGGCCTCGATCGAACCGCCCACGGGGATGTCGGCGAGCTTGGCTAACTCCACCGGGCCAATGTTGCCGGTGCCGGTGCCGGAGTCTGCGGCGCCGTCGGTGCTGCAGCCGACCAGCGCGACGGCGGTGCCGGCGGTGCCGAGCAGGAGCGCGGTGCGGCGGGAGATGTCGGTGGCGTTCGTCATGGTTCTCCTCGATCGGGCGGGCGTTCAGAGATGCTCAGAGACGCTCAGAGCATGTGAGAGAGGCTACTCTGCGTTCGTGGGCACGCGCAGCATGCCCTCCTGCGCGACCGTGGCGAGAAGCAGGCCCGCCCGGCTGTAGATGCTGCCGGTGGAGAGCCCGCGTCCACCCTGGGCGGTCGGGGAATCCTGTACGTAGAGCATCCACTCGTCGACCCGGCCGAAGCGGTGGAACCACATGGCGTGGTCCAGGCTCGCAACCTTGAGCCCGGGTGTGGCCCAGGCCACGCCGTGGCGACGCATGACAGGCTCCATGATCGAGTAGTCGCTGGCGTATGCCAGCGCGGCGCGGTGCAGGTCAGGGTCGTCGGGCAACGGGCCCATGGTCTTCATCCACACGGCCTGGCGAGAGGTGTGCTCGCCGTCCACCTTGAGGTAGATCGGCGACGGCAGGTGCCGCATGTCGAACGGACGCTCGTTCGCCCAGTAGCGGGCGATGGAGTGGTCGACCTGGGCCAAAGCATCCGCCGCCGTCGGCAAGGACTCCGGGTCGGGCATATCGGTTGGCATCTCGATCTGGTGCTCGAGGCCTTCATCACCGTCCTGGAACGAGGCGATCATCGACAGGATCGGATGCCCGTCCTGATAGGCCTGCGTGCGGCGGGTGGAGAAGGAGCGGCCGTCGTGGATGCGATCGACGGAGAAGGTGATCGGCTGGCCCACGTCGCCGGGGCGCAGGAAATAGCCGTGCATCGAGTGCACATGGCGGTCGTCGGGAACCGTGCGCATCGCGGCGACCAGTGACTGGGCGAGCACCTGCCCGCCGAAAACGCGGCCGAGCGGCATCCACTGCGACGGCCCGGTGAAGATGTCCTCGCTGGTGCGGGCGCCCGTGTCGGTGAGGTCCAGGGCGGTTAGAAGGCCCTCCATCGGCAAGTCCATGTGGCCTCCTCAGGCGCGTGGCGGAGCAGACGCGCGCACCGGTGTGACGCGCGCCGTACCTTGGTAGTTTAGGAGCAGATGAGTAAGTCATTTTCTCTCCCAGAGTCCCTGTCCCTTCGCGACCTCCAGGTCTACCTCTCCCGCGCTAGCCGGGTGGAGGACGGTTCCGTGCGCCTCATTCAGGCCGCGGGGGTGCTCGCTGTCTACACCGCGATCCTCTACCCGCGCGGTCTCCTCGACTCCAGCCCGACCGTGCTGGGCCTGCGCACCTTCGCGCTCACCGCACCGGTCGAGCTCGACGCGGTCGTTCCCGTGCGCTCCCTGCTGGACCGCCTCGCCCGCCTCACCGCGGCCGTGCTGGAGGACGAGGCGACAGTGACCGTAACCGTGCCGCTGGAAGTGACCACCGTGACCTGGGCCGGTATCTCGCCGCCCCAAGGCGGCTGGACCCTGCTCGGTGAAACGGATGCCGCCCTGCTCGACGGTGCGGCGCAGGCCGGCATTGAGGAGGTCGCCGCCGTCATCCCGGCGGGAACCGGCGGGCAGATCGTGCAGCGGGTGCGCTCCGAAGTCTGGAGCCGCCCGATCCCCGGCCTGGAAATCGTGCCGGCCGGCGCCGCCTTCGCGGCCGTCAGCCTCGGTTTCCTGCCGAAAAACGAGCCCGTGCGCCTGTTCGAGACGGGCCTGTGGACCCGGCTGAGCACGAGCCGCGGCCACATCCTCGTGCGTCGCAAGCCCTGGTCGCTGAGCCGCTGACTATTCGCTGGGTGTTCGCACCGTGCCCCGAACGAATTCGACGGAGATTTTGCCCGGATCGGCCTTAAACTGGCCGAGAATCGGCTCAAACATCAAAATCTCCGTCGAATTGGTTCGACACCGGTCGCTGACTCGGCGACACGCGGGCGTCCTGCCACAGCCGGGTGAGCACGTCGGCCGCCGGTTCTGCGCGGGCAGAGCGGAAGCCGGTGCCCGCCCAGAGGGCGAGTCCGTCGGCGTCGCCGCGTCGACCCGCATCCGCCCTGAGGCCACTGGTGAGATGGTTCACCTGAGGATAAGCCCGGGGCGCGGTGGCGTCGTGCTCGATGATGAACGCGTTGCGCAGCCCCCGTGCCGGACGCCCGGAGAACGCGCGCGTGACCACGGTGCGATCAAAGTTCGGGTCGACGAGCGCGTCCTTGTGCGCCTGCTGGGCGCCGGACTCCGCGGTGCGGAGGAACGCCGTGCCCAGTTGCACGGCGTCCGCGCCGGCCGCCAGGAGCGTCGCGATCCCGGCACCGGAGTGGATGCCCCCGGCAGCGATGAGCGGCAGAACCGCCAGGTCCGAAATGGCGCGGACCAGTTCGATCAGGGGAGTGGTCTCCGGTTCTTCGGCCGTCGTGAAGGTCGCCCGGTGTCCGCCTGCTTCCGGGCCCTGCACGCAGAGCACATCGACTCCGCGTTCCTCCGCGAGAACCGCCTCCCGAACCGAGGTGACCGTGGCGATCACGCACGCGTCGACGGCGTGCAAACTGTCCACGGCCTCGGCCGGCGGTAACCCGAAGGTGAACGACACCACGGGGACTCGGTGCCCGATGAGAAGGGACACCTTGGCGGAGAACCAGTCATCGTCCGCGGCCAGTGTCGGGGGCAATTCCACGCCGTGTTCCAGCGCGGTCGCTGTCAGGCTCCGGCGGTAGGCATCGACTCCGGCCTGGTCGGTCAGTGGTGGCCCGGGAACGAATACGTTCACGCCGTACGGCGGCCGCGAGCCCTGGTGCACGTCGGCGATCTGCCGGGCCAGCGCATCCGGGGTCTTGTACCCGGCGGCCAGGAACCCGAGGCCGCCCCCCGCGCTGAGGCTGCGCACCAGGGCTGGGGTGGACGCGCCACCGGCCATGGGTGCCGCGATGATCGGAATGCGAAGGTCCTTCAGACTGAACATTGTCTCTTTCCGGTGTGTGGGTGCTTGCGTCACAGTGTGCGAGCCGCCTCGTGCGTGCGGTGTTTCCGGCCTATCCCGCCGACGCCAGCAGCGCCGCCCAGAGGTCGGCGCGGGCGTGGAAGGCGCCGAGGTCCCGCCCGAGCAACTGCTCGGCGTGGCTGATCCGGCCGCGCACGGTGTGTCGGTGCACGCCGAGCTCCGTCGCGGCCGGGCCGAACTGGCCGTTGCGCTCGAGCCACACCCGCAGGGTGGGGAGCAGCGCCGTGCCGTGGGCGGCATCGTGGTCGGAGAGCGGCCGGAGGGTGGCGCGGCCGACCTCCGAGGCATCCGTTCGGGCCAGGAACGCGAGCACGCCCTGCCGTGAGATCACCTCGAATTCGACGATGCCCGCCGCGCCTTCGTGGGCGCGCTCGAGCGCCTGTCGGGCCTGGGCCGCCGCGTGCGGCAGGGCACGATAGGCGCTCCGGTCGGAGACGCCCACGTGCAGCCCGAGGCCCACCAGCTCGGCGAGCACCGGATCGGCGGCGACATCGAGGATGAGCAGCACCTGGCCGCCGTCGCGGGCGAAGAACAGGTGCCCGGGGCGTTCCTCGACCCGCAGTTCGAGCAGCTCGGCCAGAGCGTCCAAGCGTTCGGGCGGCGGGGAGACGACGGCGACCCGTACCGGCTCGGCCGGGAGGGCACCCCAGAGCTCCCGGGAGATGCTCTGCACCAGCGGGAGGTCGCCGCCGAGCAGCGCCTGCAGCAGCCCGGACCGCAGGTGGCCGCGGGCGCGACCCTGGGCGCTGTTCTGCTCGAGCGCGAGCCCGGCGAGGGCGATGACGCTGGTCACCACCTGCTGGCTGGCCTGGTCGAGCAGGGTGCCGCCCCCGAGGGCCAGCACCCCGCGCAGCTGGCCCTGCCTCCCCAGGGTCTGCAGGGTCAAAGTCTCGCCGCCCTCGTCGAGGGTGGTGCCGGCCCGCTGCCCGCGGCGGAGCAGCCGGCCGGCCTCCGCCTGCACCTGCGGCAGGGCGGTGGAGGAGGCGGAACCGGAGAACGCGTCGCGGGGGAAGACCCGGTCGAGCGTGCCGCTCGCGTCAAAGAGCGCGACCCAGTGGCCCAGCTGCCGGGACAGCTCGCTAAGAATGTTGCTCAGGCCGTCGGGTCGGAGGGCCGCGTGCGAGATGGCCCGCTGGGCGTCCAGCGCCCAGGTGTTGCGGGCATAGCGCAACTCGGCGACCAGGTCGCCGGCCGCGCGGGCCACCGCGATGAACGGAGTGTCATAGGGCACCTCGATCAGGGGCAGCCCCTCGGCAAGGCAGGCCGCAACGAGGGCCTCCGGCGTGCCGGCGCGCACGACCTCCGTGCCGAAGCCGAGACAGGCGATGCCGCGGGCCGTGAGCCGGCGCACGTAGTCGCGGTAGTAGGCATCCGTCATCGGGTCGGCGAACTGGGTGCCGGTGGTGAGGAGCACCTGGCTGGCGGAGAGAAACGGCGTCGGGTCGGCCAGGTCGGAGCCGTGCACCCACTCCACGGGCTGGTCGAGCGCGTGTGCCGGCAGCTGCGGCTCGGCCGTGAGCAGGCGCAGCTGGAGGCCGGGCTGGGCCAGCAGGCGGCGCACGGTGGGCAGGAGCGGCGGGGCCAGGTTCGGAGCCATGCGACGAGTGTACAACGTGGCGAAAGTTCACCCGCGCGTTGTACACGGTGCCGGATGTTGCGGGTGGCCGCCCTGCGTAGCCTTCTGGAATCGGTATCGTCGCCGGCCCCGCGCCGATGCAACAGCCAGCGAACTGGAGCAGCAATGACCCTCGTAGACGCCCTTTCTGTGATCCCGGTCGGCGGACCGTCCCTTCCCCAGGAACGCCGCCTCGTCACCGCCATCCCCGGCCCGAAGTCCCAGGAGCTCGGACGTCGCAAGATCGAGGCCGTCTCCGCCGGGGTGGGAGTGACCCTGCCTGCCTATATCGTCGCGGCCGGCGGCGGTGTGCTTGTCGACGTCGACGGCAACTTCCTGATCGACCTCGGCAGCGGCATCGCCGTGACCGGCATCGGAAACAGCGCCCCCGAGGTCGTGGCCGCCGTGGCCGCCCAGCTGGCCCAGTTCACGCACACGTGCTTCACCGTGACGCCCTACGACTCGTACATCGAGGTAGCCGAGATGCTCAACCGGCTCACCCCGGGCGACCACGCCAAGCGCAGCGCCCTGTTCAACTCCGGCGCCGAGGCCGTGGAGAACGCCGTCAAGATCGCCCGGCACTACACCGGCAAGCAGGCCGTCGTCGCCTTCGACCACGCTTACCACGGCCGCACCACCCTGACCATGGGCCTCACCGCGAAGAACCAGCCGTACAAGAACGGCTTCGGCCCCTTCGCCGCGGAGATCTACCGGGCACCCATGTCGTACCCCTACCGCGACGCCGGACTCGACGGGGTAGGGGCCGCCCGGCGCGCCATTTCCCAGATCGAGAAGCAGGTCGGCGCCGACAACCTGGCCGCCCTGATCATCGAGCCGATCCAGGGTGAGGGCGGCTTCATCGTGCCCGCACCCGGCTTCCTTCCCACCCTGGTGGACTGGTGCCGCGCGAACGAGGTCGTCTTCATTGCCGACGAGGTGCAGACCGGATTCGCCCGCACCGGCGACCTCTTCGCCAGCAACCACGAGGGCATCGTGCCCGACCTGATGGTGATGGCCAAGGGCATCGCCGGCGGCCTGCCGCTCTCCGCCGTCACCGGCCGCGCCGAGATCATGGACGCACCGCAGGTCGGTGGCATCGGCGGCACCTACGGCGGCAACCCGCTCGCCTGCGCCGCGGCCCTGGCCACCATGCGCAGCTATGAGACCGAGAACCTGGCCCAGCGAGCCCGTGAAATCGGCGCCATCCTGACCGAGCGGCTGAACGCCATCCGTGCCGTCGACAAGCGTGTGGGCGATGTGCGCGGCCGCGGCGCCATGATCGCCATCGAACTGGTCGACCCGGTCACCGGAGACCCGGATGCCGCCCTCACCGGCCGCGTCGTGGCTGCCGCCCACGCCATGGGCGTCGTGCTGCTCACCTGCGGCACCTACGGCAACGTGATCCGCTTCCTGCCGCCTCTGAGCATCTCCGACGACCTCCTCGTCGAGGGCCTGCAGGTGCTGGCGAGCGTGCTCGCCGCCGCATGAGCCCTGGCTCCGCGGTCTCCTGCCCGAACCCGACGGGGGCACAGGGCGATCAGTCATACTGGGGGAACGCCGCGGGGAGGGTGGCGGAAACGCCCTTTCTGCACGGCCTCCACCCCTGATCAAAACTTCATTCGCATTTCCCGTATCGCATCGGAAAGAGTCTCATCGTGTCCACTCGTGAAACCGAACTGCTCGCCCGCGTCCCGGACGGCCTCTACATCAACGGCACCTGGCAGCAGGGTGGCGGTAAGGCCATCGAGGTCACCGACCCGGCGACCGGTGCTGTGCTCAAACGGATCGCGAACGCGGATGCCGCCGACGGCATCCGTGCCCTCGATGCGGCCGTCGAGGCGGCCGAGTCGTGGGCGGCTACCGCGCCGCGTACGCGGGCCGAGATCCTGCGCCGGGCCTTCGACCTGCTGCAGGAGCGCCGCGATGACTTTGCGCTACTGATGACCATGGAGATGGGCAAACCTCTCGCCGAGGCCAATGGAGAGGTCACCTACGGCGGCGAGTTCCTGCGCTGGTTCAGCGAGGAGGCCGTGCGCATCAGCGGTCGCTTCGGGCTGAACCCGGAGGGAACCGGCACGGTGGTTGTCTCTCAGTATCCGGTCGGACCGTGCCTGCTGATCACTCCGTGGAACTTCCCGCTGGCCATGGCCACCCGCAAGATCGCCCCCGCGCTCGCCGCCGGCTGCACGGTCGTCGTGAAGCCCGCCGAGCTGACCCCGCTGACCACCCTCTTCTTCGTGCAGCTGCTCGAAGACGCCGGGGTACCGGCCGGCGTCGTCAACGTGATCACCACGTCGACCTCTTCCGCCGTTGCCGGGCCGATCATCGCCGACCCCAGGTTGCGGAAACTCAGCTTCACCGGGTCGACCCCCGTGGGCCGCAAGCTCATTCAGCAGGCGGCCCAGGGTGTGCTGCGCACCTCGATGGAGCTCGGCGGCAACGCCCCGTTCGTCGTCTTCGAAGACGCCGACCTGGACAAGGCCGTCGAGGGCGCGATGCTCGCCAAGTTCCGCAACATCGGGCAGGCCTGCACCGCGGCCAACCGTTTCATCGTGCACGAGTCCGTCGCCGCCGAGTTCGCCCGCCGCCTGACCGAGCGTGTCGGCGCGCTGAAGATCGGCCGGGGCACCGAAGCCGGCGTCACCATCGGCCCGCTCGTCAGCGAGGCTGCCGTCGCCGGCACCGACGCCCTCGTGCAGGACGCGCTGGCCCACGGTGCCACCCTGCTCGCCGGCGGCAAGCGCCCCGAAGGCGCCGGCTCCTTCTACGAGCCCACCGTGCTGACGGACGTGGCCCCGGCCAGCGCCCTCCTGACCGAGGAGATCTTCGGCCCGGTCGTCGGCATCGTCACCTTCGCCGACGAGGCCGAGGGCGTGCGCCTGGCCAACTCCACCGAGTACGGCTTGATCAGCTACGTGTACACCCAGGACCTCGCCCGCGGGCAGCGGATGATCGCCAAGCTTGAAACCGGAATGATGGGTCTGAACACGGGCCTGGTCTCCAACGCGGCGGCACCGTTCGGCGGTGTCAAGCAATCCGGTCTGGGCCGCGAAGGCGGGCTCGAGGGCATCCAGGAGTACCTGTCCACCAAGTACACCCTCATCCCGGTCTCCTGACCGGCGACGTACCTGTTTTTCACCTGCTTCCCCACCACCAGAACGCAATGGAGCAATCCTTGAGCATCATCGAACGTGACATCGTCATTATCGGCGCCGGGGCATCCGGCCTGACCGCCGCGACCGAGCTGCGGAAGGCCGGCCTCACCGTGGCCGTGCTCGAAGCGCGAGACCGCGTCGGCGGCCGCCTCCACACCGACGACATCAACGGTGCCATGCTCGAGATCGGCGGCCAGTGGGTTTCGCCCGATCAGGACGCACTCAAGGAGACCATCGCCGAGCTGGGCCTCGAGACCTTCGCGCGGTACCGCGAGGGCGAAAGCGTCTACATCAACGCCGCGGGGGAGCGAACCCGGTTCGAGGGCGAGATCTTCCCGGTCTCGGCCGACACCGAGCGCGAGATGGTGGCCCTGATCGCCACTCTCGACGAGCTCGTGGACCAGATGGACCCCGACCGTCCCTGGGCACACCCGCGTGCGGTGGAGCTCGACCAGATCTCCTTCCGGCGCTGGCTGGAGCAGGAGACCGACGACCAGGAGGCCCGCGACAACATTAGCCTCTTCATCGCCGGGGCCATGCTGACCAAGCCGGCGCACGCTTTTTCCACGCTGCAGGCCCTCCTGATGGCGGCCAGCGCCGGCAGTTTCAGCAACCTCGTCGACGCCGACTTCATCCTCGACGAACGGGTCGTGGGCGGGCTGCAGCGGGTGCCGATCCTGCTGGCCGAGAACCTCGGTGACGACGTCTTCCTCGGGCAGGCCGCCCGCACCGTGCGCTGGGGCGACGCCGGCGTGAGTGTGCTCACCGACGACCTCGAGGTGCGTGCGCGTCGCGTGATCGTTGCCGTTCCTCCCGTGCTCTACACCCGGATCTCCTTCGATCCGCCGCTGCCACGCCGCCAGCAGATGATGCACCAGCACCTCTCGATGGGCTTCGTGATCAAGGTGCACGCGGTCTACGAGACCCCGTTCTGGCGGGAGGACGGCCTCTCCGGCACGGCCTTCAGCCCCTACGAGCTCTCCCACGAGGCCTACGACAACACCAATTTCAACGACCCGCGCGGCACTCTGGTCGGCTTCGTCTCCGACGAGGCCGCCGATGGCGTGTTCACCGTCTCGGCGGAGGAGCGCAAGCAGCGCATCCTCACCTCGCTCTCGCACTACTTCGGCCAGAAGGCACTGACGCCCGTCGTCTACTACGAGAGCGACTGGGGCACGGAAGAGTGGACCCGCGGCGCCTACGCGGCGAGCTTCGACCTGGGCGGGCTGGCTCGCTTCGGCGCGGACCTGCGCACACCGGTTGGCCCGATCCTGTTCTCCTGCAGCGACCTCGCCGGAAAGGGCTACCAACACGTCGACGGCGCAATTCGGATGGGACGCGCAACGGCCGCGGAGATCGTCGCCGAGCTCGACTTGTAAAGCAGGCGCGGCGGCATCCGTCGGCCGGCCTGGTTCGGTCGGCCTGTGTCTCGCGGCGCAGATTGCAGAAGCGGGCGCACGGTAGAACGTGCGCCTGCGTCCCAAGGGTGCGCCGAGAGCGGGTGCGCTGCTACTCGTCGAAGGTATTGAGCATTGCGAAGGCCGCGCGCTCGAGGTAGTCCCAGAGCTGGTCGCGCTGCAGCGGTGCAAGAGCGGCCTTGTCGACGGCGGCGCGCATGTGGTTCAGCCAGCGGTCGCGGGAATCCGGGTTCACCTTGAAGGGCTGGTGCCGTTGGCGCAGCCGCGGGTGGCCGCGCTGCTCGCTGTAGGTGGTCGGGCCACCCCAGAACTGCTCGAGGAACATGGTCAGACGCTCGGCGGCCGGGCCCAGGTCGTCTTCGGGGTACATCGGCTTCAGTACCGGGTCGGTAGCGACGCCGCGATAGAACTCGTTCACCAGATTCTCGAAGAACGGCCTACCGCCGACCTGCTCGTAGAACGTGGCGCCGATCGCGGTGCCGTTCTCGCCCTCGCGCAGGTGGACCGCACCGGGCGTGGCAGGAGTGGGGGCGCCGGCATCATTCGTCATCGTGAGTCTCCGGATCTGGTGCCGTGTGCGTGGGTGCCTCGGTCTTGGGTGTCGGGGCCTTGGGTGCCGCGGTTTTGGGTGTCGGGGCCGTGGGCACAGCCGGGTCTGTACCGGAAACATCCGCTGACGCTGCGCGTGGGTGGGCCTCCTGGGGCAGCGCGGTCGCGGCGTTCTTGGGTCGGCGGGGTGCGCGGGGAGCCTTTTTCTTCCGCACCGGGATCGGGGCCGTGAACGGGCCGGTGGTGAGGTCCGGCATGGCCGCGGCTGCTTCCGCGGCCGCGTCGGGCGTTCCCTCGGAGCCGGGGTCGGAGCCGGCGGCGACCGCGCCATCCGTGCCGGCCATGACCACGCTGTTGAGCGGAGTCAGACCGATGCCGAGCCCGTCCAGCGCCTTCTTCAGGTGCAGGCGCAGGTCGCGGGCGAAGTCCCACTTCGCCGCCACCCGGGTCTTGACGACGAGGCGCACGACGAGGGCCTCGGCGGAGATCGACTCGAGTCCCCAGATCTCCGGCTTCTCCAATATCACCGACCGCCACTTGCGGCTGGAGGCGAGCGCCTTCGCGACGCGCAGCAACTCGTTCTGCACCGCCTCGACATCGGACGAGTAGGGGATGGCGAGGTCGATGATCACGCGCGCCCAGCCCTGGGACATGTTGCCGACGCGCAGGATCTCACCGTTGCGCACGAACCACAGAGTGCCGTCGATGTCACGCACCTGGGTGACACGGATGCCGACGGTCTCCACGACCCCGGAAGCGAAGCCCACGTCGACGATGTCGCCCACGCCGATCTGGTCCTCCACGACCATGAACAGCCCGTTCAGGATGTCCTTGACGATGTTCTGCGCGCCGAAACCGAGACCGGCGCCGAGCGCGGCCGTCAGCAGGGCGAAAGAGCCCAGGATTTCATTGTTGATGATGTTGACGATCAGCAGGATCGTCACGATCAACAGGGTCACGTTGATGATATTCGAGAGCACCGAACCGAGGGTGCGGGTGCGCTGCACGACGCGCACGGCGGCTAGCGGCGAAACGCTCAGCGCCTGCGTGTCCTCCACGTTCTGGGTCTTCTTGACCCCCGTGACGATCTGTTGCACGACGCGGTCGATCACGAAGCGCAACACCCACCGGATGACCAGCGCGGCCACAATGATGACGACGATATTGATGACCCTGAGCCACAGGTCGATTTTGAAAAATTGAATCAGTTCAAGCCAGATTGCGTCAAAGTCCATAACGATCCGAGTCTACAGAGCCGCGTCCTGTCCAAGTCCTGAGTCCGCGACACCGCACCCAGCCGCACCCTGTTGACCCCTGCCACCCGCCCGAACGAATTCGACGGAGATTTCTACCCAGGCGACGAGCTGAACCGGTTTTGTGCGGCTCGGGGAGCAGAATCTTTGTCGAATTTATTAGGGGCGAGGGCGAGGGCGAGGGCGAGGGTGGGAGCGAGAGCGAGAGCGGGGGTGGGGACGGGGGCGAGGGCGAGGGCGGATGCGGCGTGGGGCACGAACGGCGCGGGCGGGCGGATGCCTCGGCGCGGCTACTCCGCGTCGCGCGCCTGGGCGGCGAGGGCGCGTTCGACCCCGGCCAGGTTCTCGATCACCAGGCGACGCAGTGCGAGCGGCTCCGGGTTGGCGTCGAGCCACGTTCGCGTCGCGGTGACGAGCGCCCGGTCAGCCAACGGCGCCGGGTATAGGCCGAGCACCAGCTTTTCCGCGATGGAGAAGCTGCGGGCGGCCCAAACCGGCTGCAACATGGCGAAGTACTGCTCGACGAACGGCTCCAGCAACGTGGTGTCGTTGGCCCGCAGGAAACCGGCTGCCGTGACCCGCACGATGGTGTTCGGCGCGGTGTCCACGTCGATCAGAGACGACCAGGCGGACTGCTTGCCCACCAGGGTGGGGATGGCGGCGCGGGCCTGCGCGGCCGACTGGGCGCCGGTCGCGGTGTTGTCCGCGGCCAGTGCTGCGTCGATCTCGACCGCGTCGGCCTTGCCGCCGGCTACGAGGGCGATGAGCAGCTCCCAGGAGAGGTCGGTGTCGATCTCGAGGCCGTCGAGCGGCGCCGTGCCACCACGCAGCGCGGCAACGGATGCCAGCTGGCTGTCGGTGGTCGCGATGGCGGCGAAGAACTTCACGAACTGGAACTGCTCGTCGCTGCCGGCGTCGGCGTGGCGGGCGAGGGACCAGAGCGCGTCACCGACCTCCTTGACTGTACTCGTACGGAATTCCTCGGCGACGTAGTACGAGGCGGCGAGCACAACCTGGCCGAGCACGGTGCGCAGCGTGGTGGACTCGGATTCCGTCGCGACGTTGCCGAGCACAAGCGTGATGAAGTCGCGCGCCGAGGTCTCGGCGTCGCGGGTGGCGTCCCAGACCGCGCCCCAGATGATGGCGCGGGCGAGGGGGCTCTCGATCGCGGAGAGGTTCTCGAGGGCCACCTCCTGCGATTCCGGGTCGAGGCGGATCTTGGCGTAGGCCAGGTCATCGTCATTGAGCAGAACGAGGTCGGGTTGTTGGCGGCCGAGCAGTGACGGGACATCCGTCTGCTCGCCGTCGACGTCGATCTCGATCCGGTGAGTGCGCACCAGGGCGCCGTCCACCCGGTCGTAAAAGCCGATGGCGAGGCGGTGCGGGCGGATGGTGGGGTAGTCGGCCGCGGCGGTCTGCAGCACCGTGAAGCCGTTGATGGCGCCGGACTTGTCCACGACGATCTCGGGACGCAGCGTGTTCACGCCCGCGGTCTCGAGCCACAGCTTCGTCCACTCGGTGAGATCGCGGCCGCTGGAGGCTTCGAGCAGGGCCATCAGGTCGGTCAGCTCGGTGTTGCCCCACTGGTGCTTCTGGAAGTACGCGGCGACGCCGGCGAAGAATTCATCGCGGCCGACCCAGGCCACGAGCTGCTTGAGCACGGAGCCGCCCTTGGCGTAGGTGATGCCATCGAAGTTGACCTGCACGTCTTCGAGGTCGTTGATCGTGGCGGTGATCGGGTGGGTGGAGGGCAGCTGGTCCTGCTTGTAGGCCCAGCTCTTCTCCATCACGGCGAAGGTGGTCCACGCTTCGGTCCACTCGGTGGCCTCGGCGGTTGCCATGGTCGACGCCCACTCGGCGAACGACTCGTTCAGCCACAGGTCGTTCCACCACTTCATGGTGACGAGGTCGCCGAACCACATGTGCGCCAGTTCGTGCAGCACGGTGACGACGCGGCGTTCCTTGATGGCGTCGGTGACCTTGGACCGGAACACGTACGTCTCCGTGAAGGTGACCGCGCCGGCGTTCTCCATGGCGCCCGCGTTGAATTCCGGCACGAACATCTGGTCGTACTTGTCGAACGGGTACGGGTAGTTGAACTTGCCCTCGAAGTATGCGAAGCCCTGGCGGGTCTTCTCGAACAGGTAATCCGCGTCGAGGAACTCGAACAGGCTTTTACGGCAGAAGAGCCCGAGCGGGATGACGCGGGCGTCGTTGGAGGTCAGCTCGCTGCGCACGACTGCGTAAGGGCCGGCGACGAGGGCAGTGATGTAGCTGGAGATGGTGTGGGTGGGGGCGAACGCCCAGGTCTTGTGGCCGCTGCCGGCATCCGTCGGCTCGGGCGTGACGGAGTTGGAGATGACTTCCCAGGCGCCGGGGGCGGTGACGGTGAAGGCGAACGTGGCCTTGAGGTCGGGCTGCTCGAACACGGCGAAGACGCGGCGGGAGTCGGGCACCTCGAACTGGCTGTACAGGTAGACCTCGTTGTCGACCGGGTCGACGAAGCGGTGCAGGCCCTCGCCGGTGTTCGTGTACTCGGCGTCGGCGACGACGGTGAGCGTATTCTCGGCGGCTAGGCCGTCGAGCTGAATCCGGATGCCGTCACTGACGAGTGAGGGGTCGAGCGCGGCGCCGTTCAGCGTCACCGAGTGCACGGTGCGGGTGATCGCGTCGATGAAGGTGGACGCGCCGGGCGTCGCGGTGAAGTGCACCGTGGTCTCGCTGCCGAACGTTTCCGGTCCGGTCGTGAGGTCGAGGGTGACCTCGTAGCTCTGAACGGTGATGAGCGCGGCGCGCTCCTGGGCTTCGATCCTGGTGAGGTTCTCTCCGGGCAACGGTTTCTCCATCTCGGTTTCGCGGTCTGCACGCGCGCCGACGCTTGTGGCGCCGCGCACCGACAATCAGCCTAGCCAAGGAATATGGTGTCTGCACGAGGGTAAGCACCGACCCGTGGGCCGCGACGGACGACCGGTACCGTGAGTTTGCTGACGTGGGAGCGCGCGGCATGAGCGCCTGCTAAGAGGCGTGGGCGCACAAAGTGTCGGATGACCCGGCGACCTCCGCTCCGATCGCCGGTTCTCGGCTCTGAAACGGCTTCGTGCTCGCGCCCGATGCCGAACTCCTCGCAGTCCCCCGGCCGCACAGGCGGGCGCTGCACTGGCGGTGAGCAGGGACCGTCGCCCCGGCAGGTGAGCGGAGGCGTCGCCCGGTCGTGCGCGTGCGCTCACCCGTCATCCGGTGTCTGGTGTCCCGCGTCCGGTGTCGGGCGTGGAGTCAATTCGACGGAGATTCTGCGGAAAAGGGCGGATTAAGGCCTCCGTGGAGCCGTTTCGCGCAAAATCTCCGTCGAATTCGTTCGGGGCGGCTCTAGGGTTATCCACAATGACAACCCGAGACGCGCTCCGTGATGCCTACGACGCACAGCTTCGGCTCTGGGTTCCGACCGACCGGCCCACGGGCATCCGTTACGAACTGTCGGGCCCGGTTCTGCGGATCTTGGGACGGCACCAGGGGCTCGTCGAGACCGCTCGCGACGTGGGTGCGACCGGCGCGGCGCTCGACGCCCTGATCGCGGAGCACCGCGATTTCTTCGCTGCCCGCGGCGAGGCCTTCGAGTGGAAGACCCGCGGCCACGACCTGCCAGCCGATCTGCCGGACCGCCTGCTTGCGGCCGGCTTCGTGGCCGAGGAGCTGGAGACGGTCGTCGTCGCCGAGACCGAACGCCTGAACGCCGTGCCGGTGCTGCCGGTCGGCGTTACGATCAGGCAGGTCGACACCCGGGCCGACTTCGAGCGCATCGCCGCGCTGCAGTCGCAGGTCTGGGACGAGGACTACGCCTGGCTGGCCGACCAGCTGGAGGCCGGTGTGCGTGATGCCCCGGGCGACGTGCTCGTGTTCGTCGCCGAGGCCGGCGGCGTGCGCGGCGGCGAGCTCGTCTCCTCGTGCCGGCTCGAGTTCACCCGCGGCACTGATTTCGCGGGACTCTGGGGTGGGTCGACCCTGGCCGCCTGGCGGGGCCGCGGCATCTACCGGGCGCTGGTGGCATACCGCGCGCGGCTCGCGCACCAACGCGGTGTGCGCTACCTGCAAGTGGATGCCTCCGACGATAGCAAACCGATCCTGCTGCGGCTGGGCTTTCAGTCCATCACGACGACGACCCCCTGGGTCTGGACCCCGCCGGCTCCTGACTGAGGTGCGGTTCGGCGGGGCGCGATCCCGGTGCCGGCGCCCAGCGGCATCCGCTCGCCGCACCAAAATGGCCCGCACCATGTCGCCCGCCCGAACCAATTCGACGGAGATTCTGCCGAAACCAGGCCGCAACCGGCCGCCCGGGTGCGCAAACCTCAAAATCTCCGTCGAATTGGTGAGGGGCCTGCCGGCTGTCCTGCTGCCTGTCCAGCGCGCCGACGTGACTCGCCGACTCGACTCGCCGACTCGACTCGCCGACTCGACTCGACTCGACCCGCCGACTCGACCCGCCGACTCGCAAGCCGACCCCGCCGACGACCTGCCCCGGCTACCAGGCGCCGGGCTTGTAGTCCTTGAGGAAGACGCCGCAGAGGTCCTCGCCGCCCTCGCCGCGCACAATCGGGTCGTAGACCCTCGCCGCGCCGTCGACCAGGTCGAGTGGGGCGTGGAAGCCCTCCTCAGCGAGGCGGATCTTGGTGGGGTGCGGCCGCTCGTCGGTGATCCAGCCGGTGTCGACGCTGGTCATCAGGATGCCGTCGGACAGCATTTCCTTCGCGCTCGTGCGGGTGAGCATGTTCAGCGCGGCTTTGGCCATGTTCGTGTGCGGGTGGCCGGGCCCCTTGTAGCCGCGGCCGAACACGCCCTCCATCGCCGACACGTTCACAATGTAGGTGCGGCGGGCGTCGGATGCCGCGAGCGAGCCACGCAGACGGCTCACCAGCAGGAACGGGGCCGTGGTGTTGCACAGCTGCACCTCCAGCATCTCCAGCGGGTCGACGTCTTCCACGTTCGCGGTCCAGCTGTTTCGGGAGTGCAGGTCGGGCACGAGCCCGCCGGCGTCGATCGCGGTGCCGGCGGCGAGACGCGCGAGAGACGAGGAGCCCGGTGCGAGCGCCAGGGCGGTCAGGTCGTCGGCCGTGAGTGCGCCACTCGCTCCGGCTGCTGCGGCCAGGATCGGGTGGCTGGTGACGGATGCCGCGAGCGCGGTCGGGTGCGCGTCACTGGTGTGCCCGAACGTGACGATCTCCGGGATGACGCCCTCCGGCAGCGGCGACTGCTCGGCCTCGACCAGCATCGAGTAGGAGCCGGGGGAGCGGCGCACGGTCTGGGCGGCGTTGTTGATCAGGATGTCCAGCGGCCCGGCCGCGGCGACGGAGTCGGCCAGGCCGATCACCTGGGCCGGGTCGCGCAGGTCGATCCCGACGATGCGGAGACGGTGCAACCAGTCGGCCGAGTCCGGCATGGCGCTGAAGCGGCGCACCGCGTCGCGCGGGAACCGGGTGGTGATGGTGGTGTGGGCGCCGTCGCGCAGCAGGCGCAGGGCGATGTACATGCCGATCTTGGCGCGGCCGCCCGTGAGTAGGGCGCGCCTGCCGGTCAGGTCGGTGCGGGCATCCCGCTTCTCATGGCTCATCGCCGCGCAGGCAGGGCAGAGCTGGTGGTAGAAGGCGTCGACGAGGGTGTACTTCTGTTTGCAGATGTAGCAGGCCCGCGGCACGAGCAACTCGCCGGCCGACGCCCGGTCGGTGCCCAGGCGCAGCTGGGCGCCAATGGTCTCGTCGTCGATGCGGGTGGCGGCGCCGGTCGCGGTCGCGGCGATGACCTCCCGGTCGGCATCCGCAATCGCCTGCCGCTTCTCGCCGCGTCGCACCATCTTGACGGACTTGAACATCTTGGCGGTGGCCTGCCGCACGGTGACGAAATCGGGGTCTTCGGGGTCGATCTCGCTGAGCGAGGCGAGCACGCGCAGGGCGATCGCCATCTCGGCAGGGTCGATGCTGAGGGTGGACACGGCCCCGGGAGCGGGCTCGGTCGGAGGCGTCGTGGTCATCGAACAATTCTACGATGGCCCCCGCGATGGCCCGGCCCGGTGCACACAGCACACAGACCGGTGGCCCGGCGCGCCGAGACCAGGGTCTCCGCACGCCGGGCCACCGGTCGATGCAGCAGGGTGTCGCTAGACCTTCAGCGGCTCCGGCTCGGTTTCCGGCTCCGTCGCGAGCGATGAGAGATCCATCGACGAGGTCGGCGGCTCATAGGTCTCGTCGAACGGCATCTCGTCGGTGTCCAGGGCAGGGTTGTCATCCTGCGTGGCTACCAATTCACGGGCCTCGAAGACCGAGTCCACGCTGGGCATCGAGCCGATCAGCGGACGCCCGGCAGACTCGCGCAGGAAGAAGATCGCGATTCCACCGATGACGGATGTCCCCATCAGGTAGTAAGCCGGCATCATGTCGTTCTCGGTCGTGGCGATCAGCGCCGCGATGATGAACGGCGTCGTGCCACCGAAGATGGCCACCGAGAAGTTGTACGCGATGCCCATGGCACCGTAACGGCTTTCGGTCGGGAACAGCGCCGGCAGGGCCGAGGCGAGGTTGGAGACGTAGAACGTGACGGGCAAGGCGATCAGAGCCAGGCCGAGCAGCGTCGTCCAGATCTCGCCGACGCCGATCAGCATGAAGGCGGGGATGGAGAGCACTACGGCGCTGAGCGAACCCATCCAGAGCACGGGACGACGACCGATCTTGTCGGACAGGCGGCCGGCCAGGGGGATGCAGAGCGCCATGATAACGAGGATCGGGATGGTGAGCAGTGTCCCGTGCAGCTCGTCGTAGCCCTTGGTGGCGGTGAGGTAGGTCGGCATGTATGAGGTGAGCGCGTAGCCGAGCGTGTTGGCCGCGGCGACGAGGATCATGGCGACGATGATGCCGCGCCAGTGGTTCTTGAAAATGCTGACCGGGCTGTTGGACGGGGCGGACTCGTCGGAGAACGACGGGTCGGTCGCGGCCAGTTCCTTCGCGTCCAGGGTGGCCTGGAAGGTGGGGGATTCCTCGATCTTCAGACGGAACCAGATGGCGATCAGGCCGAGCGGTCCGGCGATCAGGAATGGGATGCGCCAACCCCAGTCTTCCATGACGGGCTGCCCGAGGGTGACCTGCAGGATGGACACGAGCGCGGCGCCGATGGCGAAGCCGAGGTAGCTGCCCATATCGAGCAGGCTGGCGAAGAAGCCGCGGTGCTTGTCGGGCGAGTGCTCGCTCACGAAGGTGGTCGCACCGGCGTACTCACCGCCGGTGGAGAAGCCCTGCACGAGTTTGGTGAAGACCAGCAGCGCGGCGGCGAGCATGCCCACCTGGGCGTAGCCGGGCAGCAGGCCCACGGCGAAAGTGGATGCCGCCATCAGGATCAGGGTCATCGACAGCACCTTCTGGCGGCCGATCTTGTCCCCGAGCCAGCCGAAGAACACACCACCCAGCGGACGGGCGATGAACGTCGCGGCGAAGGTGCCGAGCAGGAACAGGGTCTGCACGGTCGGGTCGGACTCGGGCAGGAACACCGGACCCATGGTCGTGATGAGGTAGCCGAACACGCCGACGTCGTACCACTCCATCGTGTTACCCACGATGGTTCCGCCGAGGGCTTTCTTCAGCCTTGACTGATCGACCACGTTCACGTGCGACACCTTCAAGCGGCGCTGCAGGAGCGGATTCTTGGTCTTCACCGCCGTGCCGTCGGCACCGGAAAGTGAGCTGGTTCTGGGCATGGGAACTTCTCTCGTAGAGATCATGTTGCTGCGAAAAAAAGGGGCCCGCTTTCGGGCATAACGAATAATTTTAGTCGGAAATGGGCAACAACCAGACATTTTGCCGAGGATACCCTCTCTGGACAGGGGTTTACGTTCGGTCTCCGTCGGCGCTTTCCCAGCCGGGAGACACCTAGGCTGGGCCCCATGGCTGACTCTGTGAAGTTCTGGTTCGACCCCTCCTGCCCCTGGGCCTGGATGACCTCCCGCTGGGTGGAGGAGGTCTCCGCCCTGCGCGGTTTCGACGTCGAGTGGAAGGTGATGAGCCTCGCCGTCCTGAACGAGGACCAGGACGTGTCCGAGGAGTACCGCGCGTTCTTCCCCCGGGCTCTCAAGTACACCCGCCTGGTTGCTGCCGCACAGGAACTGCACGGCCAGAAAACGGTCAAGGCGCTCTACGATGTTCTGGGCGCCCGCATCCACCTCGGTGGCAGCACAAACCCCGACGAGGTCATTCCCGCCGCGCTCGCCGAGGTGGGCCTGCCGGCATCGTTCGCGGAGTGGGCCGACAGCGACCACTACGACGTGCAGATGCGCGCCAGCCACTTCGACGCTTTGGAGCGGGTGGGCCAGGATGTCGGCACCCCCGTCATCGCCGTGAACGACGTGGCCTTCTTCGGCCCGGTCATCTCGCCCGCGCCGAGCGGAGATGCGGCGCTCAAGCTTTGGGACGGTGTGCTGGCCGTTACCGGGTACGACGGTTTCTTCGAGCTGAAGCGCTCCCGCACCCGCGAGCCGATCTTCGCCGCGGCTGCGACGGTACCAGCCGAGTAAGCCGAGTAAATATAATCGGTTGCATGCGCATCCACATCGCCACTGACCACGCCGGCCTCGACTTCAGCCACCAGCTGGTCACGCACCTTGCCCTTGCCGGTCACGAAGTCGTGGACCACGGGCCGGAGGTCTACGACGCCCTCGACGACTACCCCGGTTTCTGCATCCGGGCGGCCGAGGCCGTCGTCGCCGACCTGTCCGTCGGCGTCGACGCGCTCGGCGTCGTCTTCGGCGGCTCGGGCAACGGCGAGCAGATGGCCGCTAACAAGGTGAAGGGCGTGCGCGCCGCGCTGGTCTGGAGCCTCAGTACCGCCAGGCTCGCCCGCGAGCACAACGACGCGAACGTCATCTCCATCGGTGCCAGGCAGCACAGCATCGAGGACGCCATCGACTTCATCGACGCCTTTATCTCGGAGCCGTTCCCCGGCGACGAACGCCACTGCCGCCGCATCCTGCAGCTGGCGGAGTACGAGGCGCACTGCACCATCAACGGCACGCGTCTCGCCGACTAGCCGTGCCTGAGGGTCATTCCGTCCACCGCATTGCGCGCCAGTTCGCCCGCAACTTCGTGGGTAAAAGCATCCGACTGTCGTCGCCGCAGGGCCGGTTCGTGGACGGCGCGGCGATGCTCGACGGCCACATCATGACGGATGCCCGTGCCGTCGGCAAGCAGATGTTCCTCGAATTCGACAACGGGCTCTGGCTGCGCGTGCACCTGGGGCTCTACGGCGCCTGGGACTTTGCCGGGGACATCCAAGCGCACGGTACGGACGCCGCCATCAAGGGTCGCAGGCGCCGGACCGTCAGGCGCGACGCGGGTGACGTCATGCAGGGCCTGGCGGGGGAGGACTCGCTGCAGAGCATCGGCGCGCCCCGGCTGACCCGGCTGCGGATGGCGGAAGACGAGAAGGTCAGCGTCGAGCCCGACGGCTTCCCGCCCGCACCCATCGGCCAGGTGCGGGTGCGTCTGCTGGCCGACGGCGTCGTGGCGGACCTGCGCGGGCCCACGGCTTGCGTGGTGCTCGACTCTCAGGAGGTGCACGTGGCGATGGACCGTCTCGGGCCGGACCCGATGCTCGACGACAGCCGCGCCGCCGAGGACCGCTTCGTCACGGTGGTGCGGAAGAAGCCCACCCCGATCGGGCGCCTTTTGATGGACCAGTTGGTGGTCAGCGGCATCGGCAACGTCTACCGGGCCGAGTTGCTCTTCCGTGCGCGCCTGAACCCATATGCGCCGGGCAAGTCGCTCAGCGACGAGCAGTCCCGTGCGCTCTGGCGAGACTGGGCGCACCTGCTGAAGATCGGCGTGTCGACCGGGCAGATGATGACCATGGACGGCCTCGGCGACGCGGCTTATGGGCGAGCCCTGAGGCGACGGGCCGACCGGCACTGGGTGTACAAGCGCGAGGGGCTGCCCTGCCGGGTCTGCGGCACCCACATCACCGTTGAGGAGATGGCCGCACGCAAGCTCTACTGGTGCCCGAAATGCCAGGCCTGACCTGCTCGCCCTGATCTGCTTCACCTGATCTGAACCCACGACCAGAACGGGACACCGATGAGACACAACCCCATTTTTGAGCAGGGCGACCCGGCCGAGATCCGCCGTCTCATCCGGGAGAACCCATGGGCCACGCTGATCAGCCACACCGAGTCCGGTCTGGTGGCCTCGCACTACCCGGTACTGCTCGACGAGGAGGCCGACGAGACCGACGGAATCGTGCTGGTCAGCCACGTCGGACGCCCCGACGAGGCCCTGCACGAACTCGGCCGGCACGAGCTGCTGGTGATCATCCAGGGACCCCACGGCTACATCTCGCCCGGCTGGTACGACGCGGCGCCCGCCGTTCCCACCTGGAACTTCGTCGCCGCGCACCTGAACGGCACACCCGAACTACTCAGCGACGAGGAGAACCTGCGGGTGCTGGACCGCCTGGTCGACCACTTCGAGGAGCGGATGCCTGAACCGCGTCGCCTGTCCGGCACCGAGGCCAACGCCGCCTACGCCGCCCGTATTGCGGCCGGTACGGTCGGCTTCCGGCTCAGGGTGAACCGCCTCACCGCCAAGAGCAAGCTCAGCCAGAACAAGCCGGCCGAGACCGTGGCGCGCATTCTGGGTGAACTCGAGGGAGACGGTCCCTATGCGAGCCCGGGCCTGGCAGCCGAAATGCGCCGGGTGCACGGGGTCGACCGGTGAGCGTGTCCACGCCCGCTCCGGCAACAGCGTCGGCCCCTCCGCTCGTCTTGCGGAACGGCCGGCTGCCGGGAAGCGACGAGATCGTCGACACGCTGATCGTCGACGGCCGGGTGCGCCGGCTCGGGTATCTGAGTCAGTCGGCTGCGGGCATCCGTTCGGTCGATCTGGAAGAACGCTGGCTGATTCCGGGCCTCTGGGACAACCACGTGCACTTCAGCCAGTGGGCGCAGACGAATCAGCGGCTGGATCTGTCCGGCACCGACAGTGCCGCCGCCGCGGCCGACCTGGTGGCCGAACGGGTGCCCGGCGTTTCGAGGGGGGAGACCCTGGTCGGGTTCGGGTTTCGCGACGCTCTGTGGCCGGATGCCCCGAGCCGGCCCCTGCTGGACGCCGCCGCCGGCACCGTTCCGACCGTGTTGATCAGCGGTGACCTACACTCATGCTGGCTGAACTCGGCCGCGCTGGCCCGCCACGGCCACACGGAGCACCCGACCGGGCTGCTCCGTGAGGAGGACTGCTTCGCCGTGGTGCGCACGCTCGCCGAGGTGCCCGATGTCGTGATGGACGGCTGGGCCGACAGCGCGGCCCGGGCCGCGGCGGCTCGCGGGGTCGTGGGCATCGTCGACATGGAGATGGACTGGAACCTCGCCACCTGGCTGCGGCGCATCCAGGGCGGCACCGACTCGCTGCGGGTGGAGTTCGGTATCTACACCCAGCATTTGGAGCGCGCCATCGCACTCGGTCTGCGGAGTGGGGCCGGCATCGACGGCACCGGCGGGCTGCTCACGGTGGGATCCTGCAAGGTGATCACCGACGGCTCGCTGAACACCCGCACCGCGTACTGCGTCGACGAGTACCCCGGCCTGGAGGGCCAGCCCGGGTCACGCGGGATGCTCACCGTGCCGCCGGAGGAGCTGCTCGCGCACCTGGGCCGGGCCGTGGCCGCGGGCATCCGCCCCGCCGTGCACGCCATCGGCGACCGGGCCAACGCGCTGGCCCTCGACGCCTTCGAGCAGCTCGGCTGCGCCGGCAGCATCGAGCACGCGCAGCTGCTCACGAGGGAGGACGTCGCCCGTTTCGCCCGGCTCGGCGTGGTAGCGAGCGTGCAGCCCGAGCACGCCCTCGACGACCGGGACGTCGCCGACCGCTACTGGGTGGGACGCACCGACCGGGCCTTCGTGCTGAAGAGCCTGCTGAACGCCGGGGTCACGCTCGCGCTCGGGTCCGACGCCCCGGTCGCTCCGCTGGACCCGTGGGTGAGCATCGCCGCCGCCGTCGGGCGCACTCGCGGCAGCCGCGAACCCTGGCACGCCGAGCAAGCCATCTCCCGGCAGGCCGCGCTCGCCGCGTCCGCGCGCGGCCGGCACCGGGTTCTGGCGGGAGACGTCGCCGACCTCGCGGTGTGCGAGATCGACCCGTTCGTCGCCTCAGTGCCCGACCTGCGACGGATGCCCGTGGCCGCCACCCTGCTCGCCGGCTGCTTCACCCACACCACCCTCTGACCTGGGGGGTTACCCCCGGCGAGATCCGGTTGGCAGCGGGATGTCGTCTACTCGACCCGGCGATCAGGCTGAGTACCGACAGACTTACTGGAGGACACCATGACCGCACCGACCGAAACCCCCGCACGCGCCGGATATCGCGCGCTCTGGCGGCGCGTGCCGCAGGAGCTGCTCTTTCTTCTGCTGACCCTGCCGGTGGTCGTGATCGCCCTCACCGTTCTGAGCACCGTATTCTTCACCGGCATCGGCCTGCTCGCCGCCGTCGTTGGGATCGTCGTCGTCGTGGCGTCCCTCTACCTCGCCCGCGGCATCGGTCTAGTCGAACTCGCCCGCCTGCGCTGGGCCGGCCAGCCTGCCATCACCCCGCCGCGGTGGGCGACGCCGGGGGAGCCGGCCACCACCCTCCGCGCCCTGCTCGGCCCGCTCGTCAACGGGCACTACTGGCTCTACCTGCTGCACGGCATGGTCGTGAACTTCGTGGTCGGGCTTGTCAGCTGGATCGTCACCGTAGTCTGGCTGTCGGTGGGCTTCGGCGGCGTCAGCTACTGGATCTGGGGCCGCTTCCTCCCCGAGGACCGGAACGACGACCTGCACGCGATCATCCTGAACTGGATTCTGCCGGGCACCACGCTCCCGATCGACCCGCTCCTGGCCGAAAGCCTCCTCCAGCTCGTCCTGGGCATCCTCTTTCTGCTGACCCTGCCGTACATCACCCACGCGTTCACCCGGCTGCACCAGTTCGCGGCCCGCGGCATGCTGGGCGCCTGGCGGTCCGAGGCCCTGCAGCGTGAGGTCGCCGACCTCAGCGCGTCGCGCGGGGCGGCCGTCGCCGCGGAAGACCAGTCCCTGCGACGCCTGGAACGGGACATCCACGATGGTCCGCAGCAGCGCCTGGTGCGCCTGCAGATGGACCTCGCCAGCGCCGAGCGCAAGCTCGATACCGACCCGGATGCCGCGCGCACCCTGATCGTGGAGGCCCGGGAGCAGGCTCACGACACCCTCGAGGAGCTGCGGGCGCTGTCCCGCGGTCTGGTGCCGCCCCTCCTGCAGGACCGCGGTCTCCTCGCCGGCCTCGAGTCCCTGGCCGCCCGTAGCACCATCCCTGTGCGGCTCGAGCTGCAGGTCGACCCGGCGCTGCGGCTGCCCAGCGAAATCGAGCGGAGCGCGTATTTCGTCGGCGCGGAGTTGCTCACCAACGCCGCCAAGCACTCGCGGGCCACGGACATCCGTCTGCACCTGGCCCTGCGCGCCGTCCCCGACGATGGGAGCACCGGCAGCCCTGCCAGCACGGGGGCCGCCGGCGTCATCTGGCTCGACATCTGGGTGATCGACGACGGCATCGGCGGGGCCCGGCTGACCGATGCCCACGGCCTGCAAGGACTCGACGAACGCCTGCACGGCCTTCGCGGGGTGTTGTCGGTGCGGAGCCCCGAGGGTGGCCCGACCGCGATCGGGGCACACATCCCACTGCCCGCGGCCCGGCCGGCGCGAGCGGTCGCCGTATCCTGAACGGATGACCGACCTCGCTTCAGCCATTCTCGCCGCTCCCTCCGCCCCACCCCTGCGGCTCGTGCTGGCCGAGGACTCGGTGCTGCTCAGAGAAGGTCTGATCCGCCTGTTCGACGAGGCCGGGTTTGTGACCGTCGCGTCCTACGGCGACGCGGATTCCCTCCTGGCCGAGGTAGACGCGCTGCGGCCCGACATCGCCGTGCTGGATGTGCGGATGCCGCCCACCTTCCGGGACGAGGGCGTGCGCGCCGCGCTGGAACTGCGCCGCAGGCTGCCGTCGGTGGGCATCCTGCTGCTCAGCCAGTATGTGGAGGGCACCTACGCGCATGAACTTCTCGCCGCCGGCAACGGGGGACTGGGCTACCTGCTCAAGGACCGGGTGGCGTCGCTCGACGAGCTGCGGGACGCCGTGACCCGGATCAGCGCGGGCGGCACCGTGCTCGACCCGCAGGTCGTGCGCGAGTTGCTGGCCCGCCGCACCGACCCGGTCGCGGCCCTCACCCCGCGTGAGCGTGACGTGCTCGGGCTGATGGCGGAGGGGCGCACCAACGTTGGCATCGCCGCGAAGCTCGTGATCGGCGTCGGCGCGGTCGAGAAGAACGTCACCTCGATCTTCCAGAAGCTTGGCCTCGACGACTCGGGCTCCGACCACCGCCGGGTGCTGGCCGTGCTCACCTACCTGCGGCACTGACCCTGCGGCACTGACTCAGCCTCGGATATCCGGATACTCGGATCCGGCCCGGTCAGGGGTGCAGAATGAGCTTATGAGCGAGATCGCGAATTCCAAGCTGGCCATCATCGGAGCCGGGGCCGTCGGGTCGTCCCTGGCCTACGCCGCACTGATCCGGCAGTCCGCGCGGGAAGTCGTGCTCTACGACATCAACGGGCCCAAGGTGGAGGCCGAGGTTCTCGACCTGGCCCACGGCACCCAGTTCACGGGTGCTTCCTGCGTGGCCGGCGGCAGCGACCTCGACGCCATCGCGGGGGCGAACATGGTCGTGATCACGGCCGGGGCCAGACAGCACCCCGGTCAGTCCCGGCTCGAGATGGCCGGCGTCAATGTCGGGATCCTGCGGGAGCTGATGCCCCAGCTGGTCGAGCGAGCCCCGGACGCCGTCTATATGCTCGTCACCAACCCCTGCGACGTGCTTGCCTATGCTGCCCGCCAGTTCAGCGGGCTGCCGGCCACGCGCGTCTTCGGGTCGGGCACGGTGCTCGACTCCTCCCGGCTGCGCTGGATGCTCGCGCACCGGGTCGGCGTCGCGATCGCCAATGTGCACGCCGTGATCGTCGGAGAGCACGGCGACTCGGAGTTCCCGCTCTGGTCCCAGGCCCGGATTGGCCCGATCTCCCTGGCCGAGTGGGTGCAGGACGACATCTCGCCTAAGGGTCTGGTGCCGTTCTCGGAGGCGGAATTCGACGCGATCACCGAGAGCGTGAAGACCGCGGCGTACACGGTCATCGCCGGCAAGGGCGCCACGAACTACGCGATCGGGCTTTCGGGCGCCCGGATCGTCGAGGCCGTGCTGCGCGACGAGGGCGCCGTGCTTCCGGTCAGCTCGGTGCTCACCGACTACCGCGGCGTCAGCGACGTGGCGCTGTCGGTGCCGAGCGTGATCAACGCCGAGGGCGTCTCGCGCGTGATCGAGGTTCCCTTCAGTGAAAAGGAGCAGGAGCTGTTCGAGCACTCAGCGACGACGTTGCGCACGACGCTGAACGGGCTCGGACTCGACTGAGCCGTGTGAGACGATCCGTCCAGGATGTTGTGTGGAGGGGATGACGGGAATCGAACCCGCGCCATCAGTTTGGAAAACTGAGGCTCTACCATTGAGCTACATCCCCGGGCGCAGTCCCCCGCGCACACACTCAGCGTAGTACACGTCGACGGTCGCCAGCTGCACGCCTCGACCCGCGGCATCCGGACCGTGCAGTAGACTTATCGAGGTCATTCCGCGAATTGCGCGAACTCTGCGCGCCAAGCGGATGCCATCACCGGGTTGAGAAATTGTCCGGGGCGTAGCTCAGCTTGGTAGAGCGCTCGGTTTGGGGCCGAGAGGTCGCAGGTTCGAATCCTGTCGCCCCGACCAACACCCCCTAAATACATCGGTCGAACACAGGAGATTGCCACGTGAAGTCCACGGTAGAACAACTGAGCCCCACTCGCGCGAAGGTCACCATCTCGGTGGCTCCCGAGGAGCTGAAGCCCAGCATCACCCACGCCTACGGCCACATCGCCGAGGACATCAACATCCCCGGCTTCCGCAAGGGCAAGGTCCCGCCGGCCATCATCGACCAGCGTGTCGGCAAGTCCGCCGTGCTCGAGCATGCGGTCAACGAGAGCCTCGACGGTTTCTACCGCTCGGCCGTGACCGAGCACAAGCTGCGCCCCCTGGGCCGCCCCGAGGCAGACATCGTCGCCTGGCCCAGCGACAAGGACTTCTCCGGAGACCTGGAACTGGCCATCGAGGTCGACGTGCGCCCCGAGATCGACCTGCCGAACTACTCCGGGCTGAAGCTCACCGTCGACGCCGTCGAGGTGTCCGATGAAGAGGTCACCGAGGAACTCGACAACCTGCGCAGCCGCTTCGGCACTCTCGTCACCGTCGATCGTCCCGCCACCACGGGCGACTTCGTGCAGATCGACCTGATCGCCGCCATCAACAGCGTCGAGGTCGACAACGCCACCGGCATCTCCTACGAGGTCGGATCCGGCGACCTCATCGACGGCATCGACGAGGCGCTCGACTCTCTCAGCGCCGGTGAGACCACCACCTTCAATTCCAACCTCATGGGTGGGGACCACGAGGGCGAGACCGCCGAGATCACCGTCACCGTCGGCGCCGTCAAGGAGCGCGAGCTTCCCACCGCCGACGACGACTTCGCGCAGATCGCCAGCGAGTTCGACACCATCGCCGAACTGACCGAGAGCCTCAAGGGCCAGGTCGAGCGCTCCAAGGTCTTCGGCCAAGGCACCCAGGCCCGCGAGAAGCTCGTCGAGCAGCTGCTCGAGTCGGTCGAGGTTCCGATTCCGACCGCGATCATCGAGGACGAGGTGCGTCGCCACCTCGAGGGCGAGAACCGCCTCGAAGACGCCGAGCACCGCGCCGAGGTCACCGAGGCCAGCGAGAAGACCTTCCGTCAGCAGATCCTGCTCGACACCATCGCCGAGGCCGAGAAGGTCCAGGTCAGCCAGGACGAGCTCACTCAGTACCTGATCCAGGGCGCAGCCCAGTACGGCATGGACCCGAGCGAATTCGTCCAGGCGCTGAGCGGCAACGGTCAGATCCCGTCGATGGTGGCCGAGGTTGCCCGCAACAAGGCCCTCGCCATCGCGCTGGGCAAGGCCGAGGTCGTTGACTCCAACGGTAACGCCGTCGACCTGTCCGAGTTCGTCGCGGTCGCCGACGAGGCGTCCGGCGAGGACGAGGAAGAGGAGATCGAGGAGGACGACTCCGACGCCGCCGAGGTCGAGGCCGAGGTCGACGCCGAGGTCGAGGCCATCAAGGCCGCCAAGGCCACGGCAGCGAAGGCAGCCAAGGCCAAGGCCACCGCGGCGAAGAAGAAGGCCGCCGCCAAGAAGTAGCACGACGACCGCTCACGCGGGCGTTCGGGTCGGATGTCACAGACATCCGACCCGTTCCGCGTTTCTGCCCTGCCGCCCCCGCTCCCGTCCCTTGCCCTCAGCTCTCCCGCACTGGACCAATTCGACGGAGATTTTCGGGTTAAGGGCCGTTATGCACGATTTTCGGGGCCAGGAGAGCAGAATCTCCGTCGAATTGGTTCGGAGCGACTGATGCGTGGGCGGCGCGTTATCTGCCGAGGGCGAACACAGCCGTTCCGGAGCGTTGGCTCCTATAGATTCAATCTGAAGCGACAAGTGAAACGGAGCGCGACATGGCCGATATGACACCTACACCGGGCGTTTTTGACCGACTGCTGAAAGACCGCATCATCTGGCTGGGTTCAGAGGTCCGGGATGAGAACGCCAACGAGATTTGTGCCAAAATCCTGCTGCTGGCCGCAGAGGACTCGGAGCGGGATATCTTCCTGTACATCAACTCGCCCGGCGGCTCAATCACGGCGGGCATGGCCATTTACGACACGATGAGGTTCGTTCCGAACGACATCGTCACCGTCGGCATCGGACTCGCTGCGTCGATGGGGCAGTTCCTGTTGTCCTCTGGAACCAAGGGCAAGCGCTACATCACACCCAACGCCCGGGTCCTGTTGCACCAGCCGTCCGGCGGATTCGGTGGCACGGCCGCCGACATCCAGACGCAGGCGAAGGTCATCCTGGATATGAAGAAGCGGATGGCCGAACTCACGGCAGAGCAGACCGGCAAGTCGGTCGAGCAGATCCTCATTGACAACGACCGCGACAACTGGTTCACCGCTCACGAGGCCGTGGCCTATGGTTTTGTCGACCACCTGCGCGGCTCCGCGTCGGAAGTGGTCGGCGGCGGCGGCACCGACGACTCAGTGAACAAGAAGTAGGACGGGCGAGACGACATGGAATTCACGAATTTTGGTCACCAGGCCGGGGGCCGCGCTTCGCAGGCTCCCGAGGCCCGATACATCCTTCCCACGTTTGAAGAGCGCACGGCCTACGGCTATAAGCGCCAGGACCCCTACGCGAAGCTCTTCGAGGACCGCATCATCTTTCTCGGCGTGCAGGTGGACGACGCGTCCGCCGATGACGTCATGGCCCAGCTCCTGGTGCTCGAGAGCCAGGACCCGGACCGGGACATCGTGATGTACATCAACTCACCGGGTGGCTCCTTCACCGCGATGACGGCGATCTACGACACGATGCAGTACATTCGTCCGCACATCCAGACGGTCTGCCTCGGCCAGGCGGCATCCGCTGCGGCCGTGCTGCTTGCCGGCGGCACACCCGGGAAGCGCCTCGCCCTTCCCAACGCCCGCATCCTCATCCACCAGCCCTCGGCCGGCGGACAGGGCGGAGGTCAGGCCTCCGACATCGAGATCCAGGCAGCTGAGATTCAGCGGATGCGGGAGTGGCTCGAATTCACCATCGCTCACCACTCCAACCGCAGCGCGGAGCAGGTTCACAAGGATATCGACCGCGACAAGATCCTCGGCTCGGCCGAGGCCCTCGAGTACGGCCTGATCGACCAGATCCTGACCAGCCGCAAAAACGTGCCCACGCTCGTCAAGTAGAAGAGCGAAACCGTGAACGCGACGGATGTCCGGCTCGACGGAGCCGGGCATCCGTCGCGTTTCGCATATCGGAGAGTTCGGGCAGAACGGTGCCTGAACGTTATTCGACAGATGCGGTCAGCCTGCACCCGTGCCGCACAGGCACAGGCTAGGCTCGATGCAGTTGTCAATGGAGGAGGCTGACGGATGGCCCGAATAGGCGAAAGCGCTGACCTGTTGAAATGCTCTTTCTGCGGAAAGAGCCAGAAGCAGGTGCAGCAGCTCATTGCGGGCCCCGGTGTCTACATCTGCGACGAGTGCGTCGAGTTGTGCAACGAGATCATCGAGGAGCGTTTGGCCGAAGCCACCGCTGAAGACGGTGCCGGCGAATTCGAATTGCCCAAGCCGAAGGAGATCTTCGGCTTCCTCGAGGAATACGTCATCGGGCAGGAAGCCGCAAAGCGCGCCCTCGCCGTTGCCGTCTACAACCATTACAAGCGCGTACGCTCCCGCGCCACCCTCACCGCCGCCGACGCCATCCACGACGACGTGGAAATCGCCAAGTCCAATATTCTGTTGATCGGCCCTACCGGCTGCGGCAAGACCTACCTCGCCCAGACACTGGCAAAACGCCTCAACGTTCCCTTCGCCGTGGCGGATGCGACGGCCCTCACCGAGGCCGGCTATGTCGGTGAAGACGTGGAGAACATCCTCCTCAAGTTGATCCAGGCCGCCGACTACGACGTCAAGCGCGCCGAGACCGGCATCATCTACATCGACGAGATCGACAAGATCGCGCGCAAGGCCGAGAATCCCTCGATCACCCGCGACGTGTCCGGCGAGGGTGTGCAGCAGGCCCTGTTGAAGATTCTCGAGGGCACTGTGGCCTCGGTTCCGCCGCAGGGTGGGCGCAAGCATCCGCACCAGGAATTCATTCAGATCGACACCACGAATGTGCTGTTCATCGTGGCCGGTGCGTTCGCGGGCCTGGATGACATCATTTCGACCCGGGCCGGCAAGAAGGGCATCGGGTTCGGCGCTCCGCTTCACAGCAAGGGTGACGACGTCAACCTGTTCAGTGAGGTGCTCCCCGAAGACCTGCACAAATTCGGCCTGATCCCCGAGTTCATCGGCCGTCTGCCCGTGGTCACCACCGTCACCCAGCTCGACCAGGTGGCCCTGATGCAGATTTTGACCGTCCCGAAGAACGCCCTCGTGCGGCAGTACCAGCGCATGTTCCAGCTCGACGGCGTCGAGCTCGAATTCGAACAGCCGGCGCTGGAGGCCATCGCCGACCTCGCGGTCCTGCGCAAGACCGGTGCGCGCGGCCTGCGAGCGATCATGGAAGAAGTGCTCGGACCGATCATGTTCGAGGTGCCGTCGAGCTCCGAGGTGGCGCGCGTCGTGGTCACCCGGGCCGCCGTGCTCGATAACGCCGAGCCCACGATCGTGCTGCACAAGGCCCGCCGCGTCGACAAGTCCGCCTAGGTTCAGCGTCCGGCCTCACCGCGCTTCGGCACCAGACCGAACTGAACCCGGGGGCCGTCGTGTACCAGCCCGCCTTCGTCGGCGTCGTTGCGGCTGTCACCGGATTCGCGGGTTCATTCGTGCTCGTCATCGCCGGGCTGCAGGCCGTGGGCGCGACCGATTCGCAGTCGGCATCCGTGCTGTTGGCGCCCTGCCTGCTGGTCGGCATCGACGGCGTGCTGTATCCCGAAGCCGATCGCCAGTGCGATGCTTGCCGGCATCCTGTTCCCGATCTGCCCGGCCCCGGTGACGGCAGCCGTGCAGCAGCCGCTGCTCGCGGTGCCGGTTGTTCTGGTCTGGCTCGCCGCGGGCAAGCCGGCGCGCGCGTGGATGGTGCCGGCGACCATGGTCGTGGCCGCGATCATCGACGTTCGGCTACCAGCCTCCGCCCTGCGCGATCTGGTCGGCTCCGGTCTGGCGAGGTCGGATCGGTCGTCGGCGCGCACGGCATCACCCTGACGGCAATCACGACCGCGCCGATGGCCGGCCCCGACGCGCATCCTGACGGCCCGAAGCGGTGGATCGCCACGGCTGCCTCCGGGGCGGCCTGCTTCGTCCTAGTTACCGCGTCGGTCGTTTCGGTGTTGGGCATCTGCTCCGCGTTCGGGGGCTGGTCATCGGCGGCGTGGTCATGTTCTGGCTCGGCTGGATGCCCTCCGGGCGCTCTCACCCAACTGCCGTCGCTGCCCCCTAACGAATTCGACGGAGATTTTGCCGAAATCGGGCCCACACGGGCCGAAAGCGGCCGGTTTCCGTAAAATCTCCGTCGAATTGGTTCAGGGGCGGGGCGTTAGGGCGCCGGGCAGGGCCGGGCAGGGCCGGGCAGGGCCGGGCAGGGCCGGACGGTGCTAGTTCAGGCCGCGACGGTCGAGCAGCGGCTGAATGTCGGCGTCACGACCGCGGAAATGGCGGTAGGCGGCGAGCGGGTCTGTGCTGCCGCCCACGCTCAGCAGCCGCGACCGGAAACGGTCTCCGTTGGCCCGGGTGAGCCCGCCGTTCTCTGCGAACCACTCGCCGGTGTCGGCGTCCAGCACCTCGCTCCAGATGTAGGAGTAGTAGCCGGCGTCGTAGCCGCCGGCGAAGGTGTGCGCGAAGTAGGTGCTGGAATAGCGGGTCGGCACGGCAGGATTGTCGAGCCCCACGGCGGCGAGGGCGGATGCCTCGAACGCGGCGACATCCGTCACCCTGTCGTCGGCTTCGATGCGGTGCCAGGCCTGGTCGAGCAGGGCCGCCGCAAGGTACTCGCTGGTGGAGAAGCCCTCGTTGAAGGTGGACGAGGCGTGGATGCGGTCGACGAGGTCCTGGGGCATGGGCTCCCCAGTCTCGTGGTGACGAGCATAGTTCGCGAGCACGTCGGGCCACAGCATCCACATCTCGTTGACCTGGCTGGGGAACTCCACAAAGTCGCGGTACACATTGGTGCCGGCGAATTTCGGGTAGGTGACCCGCGCGAACAGGCCGTGCAGGGCGTGCCCGAACTCGTGGAACAGGGTGACGACCTCGTCGAAACTGAGCAGGGTGGGCTCGCCCGTCGCCGGCCGGGGAACGTTCAGGTTGTTGCAGACGATCGTGGGGGTACCTATAAGCGTCGACTGGGAGCCCAGGGCGTTCATCCAGGCGCCGCCCCGCTTGGAGTCGCGGGTGTAGACGTCGATGATGTACAGGCCCACGGGCGAGCCGTCGGCCTCGGCGACCTCGAACACGCGCGCGCCGGGGTGCCAGGCGACGAGGTCGGGTCGCTCGGTGAAGGTGACGCCGTAGAGCCGATTGGCCGCGTAGAACACGCCGTCCTGCAGCACCCGTTCGAACTCGAAGTAGGGGCGCATGGCCGCGGTGTCCACGTCGTAGCGGGCTCGCCGCACCCTCTCCGTGTAGAAGGCCCAGTCCCAGGCGGCGAGCTCGAAGTCCCCGCCGTCCGCATCGATCTGCTCCTGCAGGTCGGCCTGCTCGACGCGCGCATTCCGGGCTGCCGCCGGCGCGAGGCGCCCGAGCATGTCGGCGACCGCCTCCGGGGTCTTCGCCGTCTGGTCCGCGGTCACGCCGGCCGCGTGGCTGTCGAATCCGAGCAGCCGGGCTCGCTCGGCACGCAGCCGCGAGATCTCCAGCACGAGGGCGCGGTTGTCGAACTGCCCGCCACGGATGCCCCGGGACCGTGAGGCGGCCAGCAGCCGTTCCCGCACACCCCGGTTCGTCAGCTGTGCCAAGTAGGGGTGCGAGGTAGCCAGCACCAGAGTGACCACGTAACGGCCGGTCAGGCCGCGCTCGTGGGCGGCCTCGGCCGCGGCGGAGATCTGACCGGGGGTGAGGCCATCCAGCTCGCTCACGTCGTCGAGCACGAGTGCCAGATCGATGGTGTCGGCGAGCAGGTTCTTCTCGAACCGGGTGGTGACCGTGGAGAGCCGCTTATTGTAGTTACGCAGCCGGGCCTTGTCGTCGTCGCCGAGGCCCGCGCCCGCGAGCGTGAACTCGGTGAAGTACCGCTCGATCAGGTAGCGCTCCTCCGGCTCCAGGTCCAACCGGTCCCGCTGCTCCTGCAGAGCGGCGATCCGGGTGAACAGGCCAGGGTCCAGACGGATGGCGTCCGCGTGCGCCGCGAGGAGCGGGGCCAGTTCCTCCTCGAGGGCGTTGGTAAAGTCGCTGGAGTCCGACGAACTCCGGTTGAAGAACACCTCGGCCACCCGGGTCAGCAACGGTCCGCTGCGCTCGAGCGGAACCATCGTGTTGTCGAAGGTGGGGGCATCCGTGCTCGCGCAGATCGCCGCAATCTCGGCCAACTGCTCAGACATACCGTCCAGGAACGCCGGCCGGTAGTGCTCCTCCGCAATCAGCGCGAACGGGGGCAGCTCGAACGGAAGCGTGCTGATGCTGGCGAAGGGGTTCATTTCTTCACCCTGTCACATCCACATTTCGTCTGTCGGAGTATTCCCCCGCACGCCTAGGATCGGTTCATGATCGACGAGCCGGCACGCCCCGAGACCGCGCCCCGGGAGCAGTACACGCACGGGCATCACGAGAGCGTGCTGCGCTCGCATACCTGGCGCACGGTGGCCAACTCGGCGGCCTACCTGATCCCACACCTGGATGCCGGGCTGACCCTGCTCGACGTGGGCTGCGGTCCGGGCACGGTCACGGTCGACCTGGCACGCCGGCTGTATCCCGGTCAGGTCACCGGCATCGATGCGTCGGAGCAGATTGTGCTGCGCGCAGCCGGGCTGGCCTTCGATGAGGGGGTGCGGAACGTGTCGTTCCGGGTGGGTGACGCCTACGCGCTCGGCTTCGCCGACGCGAGCTTCGACATCGTGCACGCGCACCAGGTGCTCCAGCACCTCGCCAACCCCGTCGCCGCGCTGCGGGAGTTCCGGCGCGTGCTGAGACCGGGCGGAATCCTCGCCGCCCGCGACGTCGATTCGGGGGGAGTGATGTACTACCCGAAGCTTCAGGGCCTGCAGCTGTGGGAGAGCGCCTTCCGCGACGTGCAGTACTGGAACGGCGGCGACCCCGACGCCGGGCGCGCTCTCAAAGCCTGGGCGCGCAAGGCCGGGTTCACCGACGTGGCGAGTTCGGCATCCCTTTGGTGCTTCGCCTCGGATGTCGAACGCGAGTGGTGGGGGCAATCCTGGGCCGAGCGGGTGATCGAGTCCGACTTCGCGGCACACGCCATCGAGGTGGGCGCGGCCGACCTCGCCGACCTTCGGATGATGCAAGCCGCATGGCTGCAGTGGGCCGGCGACCCCGATGGCTGGTGCGGTATCCCACACGGCGAGATCGTCGCCAGGAAATAGCCCGTGCCGTTCCTCGACCGACTCCAACACTGGGCCCAGGTTCAGCCCGACGCCACCGCCGTCGCGGTCGGCGCCGACCGAATCAGCTTCGCCGAGCTCCGCGATGCGGCGGCGGCGATCCTGCCCGCGACGCCCCGGATCTCCAGCGTCTGCCTGCCCCACGGCACCGCGTTCGCCGTTGCCTTCGCCGCGGGCGTCGCCGAAGGCCGCTGCTCTGCGATTCTCAACCCTGACTGGCCGGAGGCGCAGCGCAGGGTGGTCGAGAGCCGCCTGGCGAGGACCGCCGGGTTGGACGGACGGGTCGCCGCCGGCGCGCCCCTGCTCGGCACGGAGCTGCGCGACGGTCCACCCGACAGGGACTTCCTCTACGGGTTCACCTCCGGCACGACCTCCGTACCCAAGGCATTCACGCGCAGCCGAGCCTCCTGGCAGCGCTCGTTCGCGCTGGGCACCGAGTTCTTCGGCCTGACTCGGCACGACCGCACACTGGCGCCCGGCCCGCTCTCTGCCAGCCTCAGCCTCTACGCTTTCGCCGAATCGCTGCACACCGGCTCCGCCTTCTTCGCTCTGCCCCGCTTCTCCGCCGCCGCCGCTGTCGCCTGTGTCACTGTCGAGCAGATCACCCGGATCGTGGCGGCGCCGACCGTGCTGCGTGTGATCGCCGCGCACGCGCTGTCCGTCGGCACGGACGGCAGGCCCCCCACCGGCAGGGGGCTCACCGGCATCGTGAGTGCGGGGGCCAAACTCGACCCGGGAACCCTGTCGATGCTGCGCCTCTGGGCGCCGGACGCCAGCGTGTTCGAGTACTACGGGGCGGCCGAACTGAGCTTCGTGACGGCATCCGTGCTGCGTCCCGGCGAGGTGTCGCCGATCTCGGCGACCGCCGTCGGGCGGGCTCTGCCCGGCGTGGAGGTGCGCATCCAGGACGACGCGGGACGCGCCCTGCCGACCGGCACCCCGGGCACCATCTTCGTGCGCAGCCTTCTGGTGGGCGGCGGGTACGCCTGGGGCGACGACGGCGAGGCGTTCCGCCGCGAGGTCGACTGGTGCACGGTCGGCGACATCGGCTTCCTCGACCCGGCGGCCGTGCTGCACCACCTCGGCCGCCGCGCCGACCTCATCGTCACGTCCGGGCACAACGTCTACCCGCAGCAGGTCGAAGCGGCTTTGCGCGGCCTTCCCGGCGTGGAGGCGGCCGTCGTCACCGGTCTGCCGGACCCCGTTCGCGGGACCCGCGTGGTGGCCGCCGTGATCGCGGGCTCCGAGACGGATGCCGCGCGCATCCGGTCATACGTCGCGGCTCTGCTCGCCGCGCCCCACCGGCCCCGCGCCTACTACGCCCTGGCGGAACTGCCGCTCACCTCGGCCGGTAAACTCAGCCGGGTGATGCTGCGCCGCTGGATCGAGGAGGGTGACCGTCGTGTGCGCCCGCTCCGCTGACCCAATCCGGCCGGACGCGGTCGGTGCCGACGGCTCCGCTGCTCCCAGCGCCGACACCGTCGATTCGCACGCCGGCCCGCCAACCGACGATGCCCGGGAACCCGTGATCGTTCTTGCCCGCCGCACCGCCTTCGGCCGCCGCAACGGGGTGTTCGCGCACACCCGTGCCGAAGACCTGCTGGCCCCCGTGCTGAACGCCGTGGTGTCCGGCGGCGGGGTGTCCCCGGCTGCCATCGACGACGTCATCATCGGCAACGCGGCGGGCGGCGGCGGCAATGTTGCCCGCCTCGCCGCGCTGACGGCCGGTCTGCCGGATTCCGTCCCTGGCCTCACGATCGACCGGCAGTGCGGCTCCGGCCTTGAGGCCATCGTGCTGGCCTGCCGGTTGGTTGCCGCCGGCGCTGGCGACCTCTACCTTGCCGGGGGAGTCGAGAGTTGCAGCACGGCCCCGCTGCGTGCGCACCGGCTCACCTCGAGCGCCGGGCAGCCGGACTTCTTCGATCGCGTGCGTTTCGCCCCCGATTCGATCGGCGACCCCGACATGGGCGTCGCCGCCGAGAACGTGGCCGACCGCCACGGCATCTCCCGGAAGCGGCAGGATGCCTTCGCCCTCCGCAGTCACCGGCTGGCCGCCACGGCTGCCGCCGTGCCGGCCCCCGAGATCGTGCCGCTGCCGACAGAGGCCGGCCCGGTTTTCGTCGACGAGGGTCCCCGCCCGGGTCTGACTGAGGCCCTGCTGGCCCGGTTCGCGCCGGTCTTCCGGCCGGGAGGAACGGTCACCGCCGGCAACTCCTGCGCGGATGCCGATGGCGCCGTCGTGGTCCTGGTCACCAGCCGCCGGCGGGCACGCGAACTCGGACTGACCGGCTGGTTATCCTTCGTCGACGCCGCGGTCACCGGCACGGACCCGAACTTCCTCGGCATCGCCGGCGCCGAGGCCGCGCGCCTCGTGCTGCTCCGGCAGGGCCTGACCGGGGCCGACCTGGCTCGGATCGAGTTCAACGAGGCGTTCGCGGCGCAGGTGCTCGCATCCCTCGATCTGCTCGGCGTTGCGGAGGAGCACGCCAACCGCGAGGGCGGAGCGCTGGCCCTCGGGCATCCGTTCGGCGCCAGCGGAGCCCTGCTGGTACTGAGGCTGCTGCAGCAGTGTCGCGCCGCGGCAACGCCGGGGGACGCCGCCCTCGCGGCGGTCAGCATCGCCGGCGGCCTGGGGGTCGCCGCCCTGTTCCGCTGGGAGCAGTCCCTGTCATCGGAGGCAGCAGGCGTCGAACGACTCTCACGCTGACGCACGACCACGGGGTGCGGAGTGGCCCCGCGGAGTACCGGAATGCCGGTCAGCAGAGGTTAGATCCAGTCGTCTTCGTCGTCGAGCACGATCGACGGCTGCGTGATCGTGGCACTGTCCTCGCCCGGGTCATAGCGGATGATCGTGCCGTCGTCGAGCTCGAGCACGGGGTTGCCCTCGAGCCAGGTCAGTGTCCAGCGCCAGGCGCTGGAGTCCTCCGCCAGCGCGGTGAGGTCCTCTTCGACCGCACGGATGGCGATTTCCACCACATGAGGCAGCCCGGCCGGCGCCGGGTGACCCAGAGGCCAGCGGGTTCCCATCTTCACTTACAGCTCGATCTCGTAGGTGACCCAGTCCGTGCGGGTGGCCACATCGTCGTACAGGCGCTGCGCGGTCTCGTTGTCGGCGGCGGTCAGCCACTGCACGGTCGTGAGACGGTCCGCCGCGGCGCACTCCTTGGCGAACTCGATCAAGGCCCGGCCGACGCCCGTGCTGCGGGAGTCCGGCGACACGAACAGGTCGTCCAGGAACAGTCCGCGAGTGGCGGTCAGGGTGCTCGGGACCTCGCGGTAATGGGCGAAGCCGACGAACTCGCCGTCCTCGTCGACAGCCACCGCACCGGCGAGAGACTCGTTCTTGTCGATGATCCAGCTCCAGACCTGGAGCGCTTTCTGATCAGTCAGTTCGCTCTTGTAGAAGTCGCTGTAGCCCTCGAAGAGTCCCAGCCATGAGAAGAAGTCCTTGTCGCCGAGCGCGCGTACCTTGATTGACATTCGGTTCTCCTAGTTCTCCAGCACCGTGGCGAGCACGATGTCAGTGACAGCCAATTCGCTGCCCTCAATAAAAACCAACTCCGAGATGCGGCCAACGGCCCTCAGATCGGCTGCAGCCTGCCTGAGCAGGGCAATCTCTGCAGCCGTACCGCTAATTACAGCAGAAACAACGGCGGATTTCTGGGATGCCTTGGCATCCGTTTTCGCGCGGCGGATGCCGGTCAGCGCCCGGCTGCACAGGTCCAGCAGGGCCACGTTGCCGCCCTGCCCTCCGCCGAGCTCGGTCTGAACGGGCCAAGGGGTACGGTGGATGGACCCCTCGTTGGACCAGGACCAGGCTTCCTCGGTCGCGAACGGCACGAACGGGGCGAAGAGGCGCAGCTGGGTGGCCAGGGCGGTGCGCAGGGCGGCGACGGCCGAAGCCTGGCCGGCTCCCGCTTCGCCGTACGCGCGCTCTTTGACCAGTTCGAGGTAGTCGTCGCAGAACGTCCAGAAGAAGCTCTCGGTGAGTTCCAGCGCACGGGCGTGGTCGTAGCCCTCGATCGCGGCGGTGGCGTGGCCGACGACGACGCTGAGCCGAGCGAGCATGCTCTGGTCGAGCGGCTCGGTCACGGGGGCGTCGGCGGCGCCGTCGAAGGCAAGGATGAACTTTGACGCGTTCAGGATCTTGATCGCCAGGCGACGGCCGATTTTGATCTGGGTCGGGTTCTTGGGGTCGAAGGCCGCGTCGGTGCCGAGGCGCGACGACGCGGCCCAGTAGCGCACGGCATCCGAACCGTGCTGCTCGAGCATGTCTGCCGGGGTGACCACATTGCCCTTGGACTTGGACATCTTCTTACGGTCGGGGTCGACGATGAAGCCGGACAGGGCTGCGTGCTGCCACGGCGAGACACCGTGTTCCAGCTCGGAGCGCAGCAGGGTGGAGAACAGCCAGGTGCGGATGATGTCCTGGCCCTGCGGGCGCAGCGAGTACGGGTAGACGAGATCGAACAGTGCGGGGTCGCGCTCCCAGCCGCCCGCCAGCTGCGGGGTCAGGGAGGAGGTCGCCCAGGTGTCCATCACGTCGACCTCGCCGACGAAGCCGTTCGCCTGGCCGCGCTGCTCGGCGGCAAAGCCCGGGGCGGTGTCGGAGGACGGGTCGACCGGGAGCGTCTCGCGGGTGGCGACGATGGGCTGGTCGAAGAGCGGGTTCGCGTCGGCATCCAGCGGGTACCAGATCGGCAGCGGAACGCCGAAGAAGCGCTGGCGGGAGACGAGCCAGTCGCCGGTGAGGCCGTTGACCCAGTTCTCGTAGCGCACACGCATGAACTCCGGGTGCCACTGCAGGTCGGTACCGTGCGTGAACAGGCGGGCGCGCAGCTCCTCGTCCCGAGCGCCGTTGCGGATATACCACTGACGGGTCGACACGATCTCGAGCGGTTTGTCGCCCTTCTCGAAGAACTTGACCGGGTGCACGATCGCGCGGGGCTCGCCGATCAGGTCGCCGCCGATGCGGAGCAAGTCGACCACGGCTGCCTTGGCGGAGAAGACGGTCTTGCCGGCCAGCTGCGCGTACGCGGCCTGTCCGGCCTCGCTTGTGATCGCCTCGGGCGCCTCGGCGATGATGCGGCCGTCAAAGCCCATGATGGCGCGGTTCGGAAGGTCGAGTTCACGCCACCAGATCACATCGGTGACGTCGCCGAACGTGCAGATCATGGCGATGCCACTGCCCTTGTCCTTCTGCGCGAGGTGGTGGGCCAGGATCGGCACTTCCACGTCGAAGAGGGGGGTGCGCACGGTCGTGCCGAACAGCGCCTGGTAGCGCTCGTCGTCCGGATGCGCCACGAGCGCCACACAGGCCGGCAGCAGTTCCGGGCGGGTGGTCTCGATCTCGATGGCGCCGCCATCGGGCTTGGCGAAGGCGACCCGGTGGTAGAACGCCGGCATCTCCTTGTCTTCGAGCTCGGCCTGGGCGACCGCGGTGCGGAAGGTGACGTCCCAGAGGGTGGGGGCCATGGCCTGGTAGGCCTCACCGCGCTCGACGTTACCGATGAAGGCGGACTGGGAGGTGACCAGGGAGTCATTGCCGATCGTGCGGTAGGTCTGGGCCCAGTCGACGCTCAGGCCCAGCATGCGCCAAACGGCCTCGAACTGCTTCTCGTCCTCGATGGTGAGGCGCTCGCACAGCTCGATGAAGTTGCGGCGGCTGATCGGCAGCTGGTCGGCGGCTTTGGTGCTTTTGCCGTCTCCGCCCTCGAACGGGGCGGTGAACTCGGTGGCGTAGGGCAGCGACGGATCGCAGCGCACGCCGTAGTAGTTTTGCACGCGCCGCTCGGTGGGCAGGCCGTTGTCATCCCAGCCCATCGGGTAGAAGACGCTCTTGCCGCGCATCCGCTGGAAGCGGGCGATGACATCCGTGTGGGTGTAAGAGAAGACGTGGCCGATGTGCAGGGAGCCGGAAGCGGTCGGCGGCGGGGTATCGATGGAGAAGATACTCTCCCGTGTGGCCGAGTCACGGTCGAAACGGTAGGTGCCGGTCTCTTCCCACGAGCCGCCCCACTTGGTTTCGAGGCCTTCAAGGGCCGGTTTTTCCGGAACGTTGGCGGCGGTCATGTTTCTCCGATTCGATCTGTGCGGCACCGTGTCGTTGGTGAAGTGCCTGAGTATTGGGCCTTATCCAACTTACCGGATGCCCCGTCGTCCGCCGACTCCGGCCGTCACCAGGCTGCCGGAGCGCCTGCAGCGCCCGGCCGGGCCTCGCCGTGAGTGGCAGAATTGGAGCGGGAAGGGGTGCCATGGATGACCCGGGAACACTGTCCGAGGCCCGTCGCACGGTGCTGCGCCGCACGGTGCGCTGGATCGTGGGTTTCACGATCGGCTACAACGTGCTCGAGGCCGTCGCCTCGATCGTGGCGGGCGCCGCGGCATCCTCGACCGCCCTGATCGCCTTCGGCCTGGACTCCGTCATCGAGGTGCTCTCCGCCGCGGTCATCGCGTGGCAGTTCTCCCGTCGCGATCCTGAGCGCTGGCAGAAACCGGCCCTCCGCGCCATCGCGATCGCGTTCTTCACCCTCGCCGGGTACGTGATCCTGGCCGCCGGCCTGAGCTTCGCCGGGGTTGTCGAGGCGGCGCCCAGCCCGCTGGGCATCGTCATCGCGTGCCTCAGCCTCGTGATCATGCCCGGGGTGGCAGGCGTGGAGCGCCGGACCGGCGCGGAGCTCGGCAGTGCCAGCGTGATCGCCGACGCCCGGCAGCTGCTGCTCTGCGCGTGGCTGTCCGGGTCGATGCTGCTCGGGCTGGCGGCCAACGCGCTCCTCGGCTGGGCCTGGGCGGACTCGCTCGCCGCCCTCGTGATCGCCGGGTTCGCGATCAAGGAGGGCATCGAGGCATGGCGCGGCGAGGTAGAGCCGCCGGTGGTGCTGCACGTCAACTAAAAGGGTGAGCCCCCGTATCAGGCGGTGGTCTAACCAATTCGACGGAGATTTTGCTCTGGGAGCCGGTTCTCGGGTTTTAAACAAGGCGTTTCGGGCAAAATCTCCGTCGAATTCGTTCGGTACGGAGTTGCTCGAGGGTCAAAACCCGATCCGGGGGACCGCGCCGAGCAGGGTCTGCGTGTACGGATGCTCCGGCGCGGCGAAGACCCGGGCCGTTGCGCCGGTTTCGACGATACGGCCGTCCAGCATTACGGCGACCTGGTCGCTGACGTGCTGGATCACCCCGAGGTCGTGGGAGATGAACAGCAGGCTGAGGCCCAGGTTCCGCTGCAGCTCGTCGAGGAGGTCGAGCACCTGGGCCTGCACGGTCACGTCGAGGGACGACACGGGCTCGTCGCAGATCAGGATCTGCGGCCCCGACGCCAGCGCCCGGGCGATGCTCACCCGCTGCCGCTGCCCGCCGGAGAGGGACAGCGGCCGCCGGCCAAGCAGCCCCTGCGGCAGACCCACCGCGTCGAGCAGCGCCAGCACGCGCAGCCGGTCGGCAGCCGAGGCAGTGGCCGCAGTGGCGGCAGTGGCAGCAGTGGCAGCCGAGGCGGATGCCGCGCCGCGCCCGGTGCGCCCGCCGCCGACCGCGTCCCGGAGCACCTGCTCGACGCTCAGCCGCGGGTCGAAGGAGCTGAGCGCATCCTGATAGACCGCACCAAGCCGGGGCCGCAGGAGCCGCCGTTCCTTCTCCGAGGCGGCGCTGAACGGCTGCCCGAGCACCCGCACCTCGCCGGCGTCCGGCCGGGTCAGCGCCAGCGCGAGGCGGGCCGTCGTGGTTTTACCGGAGCCGGACTCGCCGACGATGCCGAGCGTCGTGCCGCGTTCGAGCCGGAACGAGACCCCGTCGACCGCGAGCTGCTCGGTGCCGTCGGGCCGGGTGAAGCGCTTGACCAGGCCGGTGGCCTCCAGCACCGTGTTGCGGGGAGCGACAGGGTCGGCACGATCTGAGAGAGCGAGAAAGGGCGCGGCGGCGGGCGACACCGGGGCCGCGGCCCGCGGGCTGAGGCGCAGCCCGCGCGGCTTGTCGACCGGGATCGCGGCGAGCATCTGCCGGGTGACCGGATGCTCCGGCCGGGTCAGAATCGCGTGCGCCGGTCCCTGTTCCACGATCCGTCCCTCGCTCAGCACAGCGATCCGGTCGGCGATGCGGCCGACGACGGCCAGGTCGTGGCTGATCAGCAGGATGCCGGTGCCGGCGAGTTTCAGACCCGTCAGCAGCTCCAGGATTTGTGCCTGCACCGTGACGTCGAGCGCCGTCGTGGGCTCGTCGGCGATCAGCAGTGGCGGGTCCAGGGCGATCGCGGCCGCGATCAGGGCGCGCTGGCGCTGGCCGCCGGAGAGTTCGCCCGCGCGCTTCCGCACAGAGTTGCCGGCGTCGGACAGGCCCACCCGGGCCAGCACCTCGAGCACCCGGGCGTGGCGCGCCGCTGCACCGAGGCGGGTGTGCAGTCGCAGCGAGTCGGCGATCTCCCGGCCCACCGGGCGCAGCGGGTCCAGCGACACCAGGGCATCCTGCAGCACCAGGCCCACGTCGCGGCCGCGCCGCCGGCGCCAGCTCTGCTCGGAGAGTCCGCGCACGTCGGAGCCTGCGAGGCTCAGCTCGTCGGCGCGCACCCAGGCGTTGTCGCCGGCCAGGCCGAGCAGGCTGCGCGCGGTGACGCTCTTGCCCGAGCCTGACTCTCCCACCAGGGCCAGGCATTCCCCGGGGGCCACCTCGAACGAGACGCCGTTCAGCACCGGGTCGGTATCATTTTGCGGTCCGAAGCCCACGACGAGGTTCTGCACCCGCACGGCCGGGGCAACCCCGCCGTCACCCTCGCCTGGCGCGCCCACCGAAGCGCCCACGCCGCTCTCGTCACTCACGCGCGCCTCACCCGTCGCTCGATGCCGCGACCGAGCGCCGTGGCCGACACCGCCGTCAGCACGATGAACAGCCCGGGGAAGAAGCTCATCCACCAGGCCGAGCCGATGTAGGTGCGCCCGGCGGAGAGCATCGCGCCCCACTCCGCGGCGGGCGGCGCCGAGCCCAGGCCGAGGTAGCTCAGCGCCGACGCCCAGACGATGGCCTGACCGATGCCGAGGGTGCCGAGCACGAACAGCGGCGCGAGCGTGTTCGGCAGGATGTGGCGCATCAGGATCTGGACGGGGCTGCGCCCGAGCACGGTCGCCGCCTCGACGAAGGCCGATGACCGCACCGACAAGAGCTGGCCGCGGATGATGCGGGCGTAGCCGGGAGCGGTCGCCAGGCCCACGGCGATGGTCGCCGCGGCAACGCCCGGCCCGAAGATCAGGATGAAGAGCAGGGCCAGCAGCAGGCCGGGGAACGCGAACAGCACCTCGAGGAACCGGTTCACGGTGAAGTCCACGACCGGGCCGAGCATACCGGCCAGGGTGCCGAGCACGAGGCCCAGGCCGAGGCCGATCACGGTGGCGAGGGTGCCGATCAGCAGGGAGCTGCCGGTGCCGTGGCTGACCCGGGTATAGATGTCCCGGCCGGACTCGTCGGTGCCGAACCAGTGCGCGGGTGAGGGGGTCTGAAACGCGGACAGCGGGTCGATCCCGAGCGGGTCGCCGGGCGCTACGAGCGCGGGGAACAATGCCGCCGTGACCAGGAACAGCGCGAACAGGCCCGCCAGGACCTCGGCCACGCCGAACCGGCGAATGCGGGGCGCGCGCGGCGACTGGGGCGCGCCGGTGCGCGGCGACCGGCCCAGCCCGGCCTGGATCTCGAGGTCGCTCATCGTGCCCGCAGCCTCGGGTCGGCGATGCGCTGGGCCAAATCGGTGAACAGGGTCATCAGGATGTACCCGACGGCCACGATCAGCACAGCACCAACCACGACCGGCACGTCGCGCACGGTCACCGCGTTCAGAAGCGTGCGGCCGAGGCCCGGCCGGGCGAAGATGGTCTCGACCACCACTGCCCCGCTGATCAGGGAGCCGAATGCCCAGCCGGAGAGGCTGATCGCCGGCAGTGACGCGTGCCGGATCACGTGCACCCAGCGCACCCCGCGTTCGCTCTCGCCCCGGGCGCGGGCGGAGAGCACGAATGGGGATTCCAGCGCGGTGAGCAGGGACTCCCGCATGATCTGGCCAAGGAACCCGGCCAGCGGCACGGCGAGGGTGAGCACCGGCAGCACCAGCCCGGAAACCCCGGAGGTACTGATCGGCGGCAGCCAGCCCAGCCAGACGCTGAACAACACGATCAGCGCCGTCGCGAGCCAGAAGTGAGGGAGCGCGGCAGCCACGATCTCCAGACCGGAGCCCAGGTACCAGGCGACGCGCCCGCCGCGGGTCGACCAGGTGGCCAGCCCGAGGGCGAGCAGCCAGGCCACAGCGAGGGCGAGCACGGCCAGCAGCAGGGTGCCGCCGAGCTGGCCGACCAGGAGCGGGGCGACGTCCTGGTCCAGTGAGTAGGAGCGGCCAAGATCCCCGGTGGCCAGGCGAGCCAACTGTGCCAGGTACTGCACGAGCACGGGCTGGTCGAGCCCGTATTCCGCCCGCACCGCGGCGAGCGCCTCCGGGGAGGTCTGCGAGCCGGGGCCACCCAGGATGGCCTCGGCCGGGTCTCCGGGAATCAGACGGATGGCGAAAAAGGTGAGCGTGGCCACCATCCAGAGCACCAGCACCGCCCCTCCCAGGCGGGCCAGGACGACCCGGGCTGCCCGCGCTACTTCAGCCACGCATCGTAGAACGTGGGCGTCGACACGGTCGGCAGCGCCCGCGCGCCCACCACATCGGTGCCGAGCAGGTAGTGGTTCTGCTGGTCGAAGAGCGGCAGGATGTAGAAGCCCGCGAGCACCTGGTTCTGCGCGTCGGCGTAGAGGGCGGCGCGTTCATCGGCATCCGTCACCTGGCCGGCCAGGGTGAGTAGGGCGTCGATGGCCGGGTCGTTCACCTGGGCGTGGTTGGCGAAGTAGCCGCTAGGTGCCGGGGTGATCCCGTCGGAGTGGAAGAGGATGCGCAGAACGTCGGGTCCGACCTTCGTGTACGGCGCGCTGACGGCGTCGTAGTCGTTCTCGCCCAGCGCGGTGTACCAACTGGAGAGGTCCATCGGGCTGAGCAGAACCTCGAAGCCGGTCTTCTTCGCGGTGGCCTGGATCTGCTCGAACAGGGACTGCTCCGCCGGAATGGACTGGTTCGTACTCACCGGGAAGTCGACCGTGAGGCGCTCGCCGTCTTTCACCCGGTAACCGTTGGAATCACGCTCGGTCCAGCCGGCGGAATCGAGGAGGTCCGAGGCGGCCTCGGGGTCGTACGCGAACAGGTCCGGGCCCGACACGGCGAGGGGTTCGACGCTGGAGAGGGCGGAGTAGGAGCGCTCGGCCGTGCCCCGGAAGAGGCTGGTGACGGCGTCGTCGACATTCGCCGAGCGGATGAATGCCTCCCGCACGAGCGGGTCGTTGAAGGGCGCGCGGCCGGAGTTCAGTTCGATTCGGTTCGAGGCACCCGGGCGAGGGGCGTCGAGGTGCACGATGGTGTCGCTCTTCTCGGCCTGCACGATGGTGTCGGGCTGGGCGTTGTCGATCACGTCGGCGTCGCCGGACTGCAGAGCCGCGTAGCGGGACGCGGAGTCGGGGATGAAGCGCCAGACGATGGAGTCGAGGTAGGCAGGCCCGGTGTGCGCGGCATCCGCGGGCGGGGAGTTGTACTTCTCGTTCCGCACCAGGGTGATCGATTCCTGCTGTACCCACTTCTCGACCTGGAAGGGGCCGGTGCCGACCGGGGAGGCGCAGTTCTCGTCCTGGCTCCGGGCCAGCGCGGTGGGCGATTCGATCGCCAGCCACGGCTGTGACAGGGATTCGAGCAGGGCGCTGTCGGGTTCGCTGAGCGTAAGGCGCACAACGTTGGTGGAGACCGCGTCGGTGCCGGTGACCTTCCCCAGAGCGAGGTAGCCGGTCGACGAGGCCGTTTCCGGGTCTTGGATGTGCGCGATATTCGCCTGCACGGCGGCGGCGTCGAGCGGGGTGCCGTCCGTGAAACTCACGCCGGCGGCGAGCGTGAAGTCCCAGGCCAGCCCGTCGGCGCTCTCGGTCCACGAATCTGCCAGCCAGGGGATGATCTCACCGTCCGCGTTGCGGGACACAAGCGACTCAAGGTACTGCGTGCTGACCAGGGCCTGCGGGTAGTTGCCGCCCACGTGCGGGTCCAGGCAGGTGGGCTCGGCGTCGCCGGATGCGTAGGTCAACGTGCCGCCGGTGAGAGGCCGGGTGGCTTCGGGGGACTCAGCGGTGGCGCAGCCGGTGAGCAGGATGCCGGTGGCGGCGAGGCCGACCAGCCCGGTCAGGGTGCGCGCTGTGCGATGGGTGTACCCCGAAGTGTGCATTATGGGTCTCTTTCCGCGGCGCCCGATGGGCCGAGTGTGCACCTGCTGGACCCGTAAGATTAGGGGCCTCGGGCACGTGTTGGACGGGGTCCACAAATAAAATGATTGAGGACCATCGTAGAACACAGGAGAGCTGTTCGCTGAGCAGACGTGTGCGGGCACCGCGCGCTGTACACCCGGGGTTAGGCGCAGGGTAGACTTTTCAAGTAGGACCGTGATCCGGCTATCACCGGTGAGTCTTCGGAAGAACGGCAACCACCCTCGCGGCGGTTCTCAGTAGAACCGAACGGGTCGGGCCCGTCACAGCCTCAGAACAAGCGGTTTTCCGAAGCCTCGGCTCCGGGAGACAAGCGAGGTGGTACCGCGGCGAATCCCGTTCGGAGTCGGCGTCCTCGTGGAACAGGGGCAGATCTGTGAATGACACAACCTGCCCGACTCGTCCAGGAGAGACATGACGTACCCCAAAGGCCAGCAGTCCGCTTCTCCCGCCCAACCCGGCGGCATCGTGCCCTCACCGAACTTTCCCCAGATCGAAACCGAGGTGCTCGCGTTCTGGAAAGCCGACGGCACCTTCCAGGCGTCGATCGACAACCGTGCGGATGCCCCCGAGTGGGTCTTCTATGACGGCCCGCCGTTCGCCAACGGGCTGCCGCACTACGGCCACCTGCTGACCGGGTACGCGAAGGACCTCTTCCCGCGCTTCCAGACCATGCGCGGCAAGCAGGTGCACCGTCGGTTCGGCTGGGACACGCACGGCTTGCCGGCCGAGCTCGAAGCCGAACGCGAGCTCGGCATCACCGACAAGAGCGAGATCGAGAAGATGGGCATCGGGGCCTTCAACGCCGTCGCCCGCAGCTCCGTGCTCAAGTACACCAAGGTGTGGGAGGAGTACGTCACCCGCCAGGCGCGCTGGGTCGACTTCGAGAACGACTACAAGACGCTCGACATCACCTTCATGGAGTCCGTGATCTGGGCCTTCAAGCGCCTGCACGACAAGGGCCTGGCCTACGAGGGCTACCGGGTGCTGCCGTACTGTTGGCGCGACCAGACACCGCTGTCCAACCACGAACTGCGCATGGACGACGACGTCTACAAGATGCGCCAGGACCAGACCGTCACGGTCACCTTCCCGCTGGTCGGCGCCAAGGCCGAAGCCCTCGGGCTGACCGCCGTGCGCGCCCTGGCCTGGACGACCACCCCCTGGACCCTCCCGACGAACCTGGCGCTCGCCGTGGGCCCGGAGATCGTCTATGCCGTCGTGCCGGCCGGGCCGAACGGCACCCCGGACGCCACCGTGTTGCGGGAGGCCGTTTCCGGGGCGGATGCCGCGGCATGCGTCGCAACCACCGAGGTTTTCGGCGCCGAATACCTGATCGCGATCGACCTGGTCGGCAACTACGCCAAGGACCTCGGCTACGACTCGGCGGCAGAGGCGACCGCGGCGATCTCCCGCACGGTTCTCGGCAGCGCCCTGGAGGGCGTCAGCTACGACCGCCTCTTCGACTACTACGCCGACACCGCGGTCTGGGGCACCGAGAACGCCTGGACCGTCGTCGTGGCCGACTACGTCACCACCGCCGACGGAACCGGCATCGTGCACCAGGCGCCCGCCTACGGCGAGGAGGACCAGAAGATCTCCATGGCCGCCGGCATCCCGGTGATCATCTCCCTCGACGCGGGCGGCAAGTTCCTCTCCGACGTGCCCGAGGTCGCCGGCCAGCTCTGGAGCGACGCGAACAAGCCGCTCACCCAGCTGATCAAGAATGAGGGGCGCCTGCTGCGCCAGGCCAGCTACGAGCACTCCTACCCGCACTGCTGGCGCTGCCGCAACCCGCTGATCTACAAGGCCGTGTCGAGCTGGTTCGTGCGCGTCACGGACTTCCGCGAGCGTCTGGTGGACCTGAACCAGGACATCAATTGGGTGCCGGAGAACGTCAAGGACGGCCAGTTCGGCAAGTGGATCGGCAACGCCCGCGACTGGTCGATCAGCCGCAACCGGTACTGGGGTTCGCCCATCCCAGTCTGGAAGAGCGACAATCCCGACTATCCGCGCGTCGACGTCTACGGCTCGCTCGACGAGCTCGAGGCGGACTTCGGCGTGCGCCCCACCGACCTTCACCGCCCCTATATCGACGCGCTCACCCGACCCAACCCCGACGACCCCACCGGGCGGTCCACCATGCGGCGCATCACGGATGTGCTCGACGTCTGGTTCGACTCCGGCTCGATGCCGTTCGCGCAGGTGCACTACCCGTTCGAGAACGCCGACTGGTTCGACAGCCACAACCCGGCCGACTTCATCGTGGAGTACATCGGCCAGACCCGCGGCTGGTTCTACATGCTGCACACGCTCTCCACCGCCCTGTTCGACCGTCCGGCCTTCAAGAACGTGGTCAGCCACGGCATCGTGCTCGGCAACGACGGCCAGAAGATGTCCAAGTCGCTGCGCAACTATCCCGACGTGAACGAGGTGTTCGACCGGGACGGCTCGGATGCCATGCGCTGGTTCCTGATGAGCTCCTCCGTGCTGCGCGGTGGCAACCTGATCGTCACCGAGGAGGGCATCCGCGAGGGTACCCGCCAGGTTATGCTCCCGCTCTGGAGCACCTGGTACTTCTTCTCCCTCTACGCCAACGCGTCCGGCGAGAACGGCTACGACGCCACCTGGCGCACCGACTCGACCGACGTGCTCGACCGCTACCTGCTGGCCAAGACCCGCGATCTGATCGTGGAGGTCACTGCCGACCTCGAGAACCTCGACAGCACCCAGGCGACCGCTCGAATCCGGGACTTCGCCGACGTGCTCACCAACTGGTACGTTCGCCGCTCGCGCGACCGGTTCTGGGCCGGCGCCGGGGCCTCTGTCTCGGTCTCGACGGTCTCATCCACCGCAAACGAGGCTTTCGACACGCTCTACACCGTGCTCGAAACGGTGACGCGGGTGGCCGCCCCGATGCTCCCGCTCGTCACCGAGCGTATCTGGCAGGGCCTCACCGGCGGTCGCAGCGTGCACCTGACCGACTGGCCCGACGCCGAATTGTTCCCGGCCGATGCCGTTCTCGTCACCGCGATGGACCAGGTGCGCACCATCAGCTCCACCGTGCTGTCACTGCGCAAGCAGTCCGGGCTGCGCGTGCGTCTGCCGCTGGCCACTCTGACCGTGGTCACCACCGACACGGCGGCCCTGGCCCCGTTCGAGGGCATCCTGCGCGACGAGCTGAATGTGAAGAGCGTGCGTTTGGTCGAACTGGCCGACGACAGCGCGAGCGCCTACGGCATCACCTCCCGGCTCACCGTGAACGCCCGGGCAGCCGGCCCGCGACTCGGCAAGCAGGTGCAGCAGGTCATCAAGGCCGCCCGCGCCGGCGACTGGAGCGAAACCGACGGCGTAGTCACCGCCGGCGGTACCCCGCTCGCCGCGGGGGAGTACGAACTCGTGCTGCAGACCGGTCCGGCCGACGGTTCCGCCGTCGCTGACGACACGGCGGCGGATGCCCCGGCTCTGGCGCTCCTGGCGGGCGGCGGTTTCGTGCTGCTGGAGACGCAGACCACCCCGGAACTCGAGGCGGAGGGCTTCGCCCGCGACCTGATCCGCGCCGTGCAGGACACCCGCAAGTCGGCCGGATTCGAAGTGAGCGACCGCATCCGTCTCGACCTCGTCTTCTACTCCGCCGAGGACGCCGCGACCTTCGCCCTTGCGGCCGGCGTCGACGTCGCTGCGGAGACCCTGACCCTCCGGTTCGCCACCCATGTGGCCACCGAGGTGTCCGATGACAGCCTGGCGCACGGTCTGCCGTCCGAATGGCTGCAGAGCCTGGTCGGCTTTCCCGTCGAGCACTACGTGCTTTACGAGGCTGGTCACTATGCCAACCGGGGGACCGTCCTGGTCGCCGTCGCCCGAGAGAACGGACTCGTCCATGTCTGAACCCAAGAAGCCCGGATCGAAGAAGCCCGGATCGAAGAGGCCGCGCCAGTCCTCCGACGCCGGCCGTGAGGCCGGGGACGCCGTCTTCGCCGCCCTCCTCGCCCGCGTGGGCGAGGGTGCGCCGAAGCCGCGTCTGGCCCCGACCCGGCGGGCGCTCGAACTGCTGGGTGACCCTCAGACCGTCTACCCGGTGATCCATATCACCGGCACCAACGGCAAGACCAGCACGAGCCGCATCACCGAGAGCATCGTGCGCGCCTACGGGCTGCGCACCGGACTGATGACGAGCCCGCACCTGGTGCGGCTCAACGAGCGCATCGTGATCGACGGGGAGTTCATCACCGATGAGGCCCTGGCCGCGAACTGGGCCGACATCGAACCCTTCCTGGCCATGGTCGACGCGGAGCTCGAGGCGGCAGGCGACGACGTGCTCACCTTCTTCGAGGCGCTCACCGTGCTGGCCTTCGCCTGCTTCGCCGACGCCCCCGTCGACGTCGCCGTGATCGAGGTCGGCATGGGCGGCGAGTGGGATTCCACCAACGTCGCCGACGGGCAGGTGGCCGTGTTCACGCCCATCGCCCTCGACCACACGCTCCGCCTCGGCAACACGATCGCCGAGATCGCCCGCACCAAGGCCGGCATCATCAAGCCGTCCGCCGCCGTGGTCTCCGCCCGGCAGGGCGAGGCGGCGCAGGCCGAACTCGAGCGGGCCGCCGAGCTGACCGAATCGACCCTGGCCAGTGAGGGCGAGGATTTCGTCCTGCTCAAAAACCAGGTCGCCGTGGGCGGGCAGCTCATCTCGGTGCGCGGCCTCGCCGGCACCTACTCGGACCTGTTCCTGCCGCTGTACGGCACGCACCAGGCGCAGAATGCGGCCGTCGCGATCGCCGCCGTCGAGTCCTTCCTCGGGGCCGGCACCACGGCGCTCTCGCATGACCTGGTCGAGGAGGGCCTCGCGCAGGTCACCTCGCCCGGACGCCTGCAACTGATCGGAATCGCACCGACCGTCCTGGTGGATGCCGCGCACAATCCGCACGGAGCGGCCGCCCTCAGCACTGCACTGGCCGACTACTTCGACTTCGACGAGATTGTGGCCGTGGTGGGCATCCTCACCGACAAGGATGCGACCGGCATCATCACCGCGCTGCAGTCCAAGGTGGTGCGGTTCCACGTCACACAGTCGCAGTCCGAGCGCGCGATCGGCGTCGACGACCTCGCCGATCTGATCGCCGACCTCGGCAGCGAGGAGACAACCGTCCGGTTCGACGACCTCGCGCAGGCCCTCGACTCCGCCAGGGACTGGGCCCTCGAGTCGCCCAAGCGGGCTGTGATCGTGACCGGGTCGATCACCCTCGTCGGCGAAGCCATCATTCTGGCCGACGCACGGGAATGGCTGGCGAAATGACGTCCGCTCCCCGCTCGGTGAAGCGCACGCTCGCGACGATCGTGCTCGGCTTCGAGGTCATCGTGGTTGCCCTCGCCGCCCTGGTGATCTTCGGTCTGCAGGCGTTGCCGCCGTGGCTCGCCCTCGGCGGGGGAGCCGTGCTGGGGCTGGCCATGGTCGCCGTGCTCGCGCTGCTCCGTTACGAGTGGGCCTACGTGGTCGGCTGGATCCTCCAGCTGATCATGGTGGCCGCCGGCTTCCTCAATCCGGCCATGTTCTTCGTCGGCGGCATGTTCGCCGCCATGTGGACGTACTGCATGATCGCCGGCTCCCGGATCGACAACCAGAACCAGAACTTTCCCAACAACGAGAACAACGAGAAGGAGAACTCATGAGCACCCAGGTCCAGGAAACGCTCGTATTGGTCAAACCGGATGGCGTTGCCCGCAACCTCTCCGGCGAGATCCTGCGTCGCATTGAGCAGAAGGGGTACTCCCTCGTCGACGCGAAGCTCGTGCAGGCCGACAGGTCCCTGCTGGCCGAGCATTACGCCGAGCACCAGGGCAAGCCGTTCTTCGAACCTCTCGTGGAGTTCATGGAAAGCGGTCCGATCCTCGTGCTGCGCATCGCCGGCGAACGCGTGATCGAGGGCTTCCGCTCCCTGGCCGGCACAACCGACCCGACCACCGCGGCTCCCGGCACCATCCGCGGCGACTTCGGCCGAGACTGGGGCACCAAGGAGCAGCAGAACCTCGTGCACGGCTCCGACTCGCCCGAGTCGGCCGACCGCGAACTGGCCCTCTGGTTCGACTGACCCGTACCGACCGGGGAACAACCACTGACCGGATGCTTGGAGGCGGCTGTTCTCGTCGGTACCAGATGTCGTTGCTTTGTGCACCAAGCGCACCGCTGTCGCAGAATGGCCGATGATGGCAGAGCCCCGCTGAGCATGTGCCGACATCCTCTTTGATTCGTCTGACTAGAAAGCCTCACCATGCCGCATGCCCGGAACCCCTGGTTCAATCTGGTCTGGGCAATCCCGCTGGCGATCATCCTGCTGGTCGCCGTCGTGCTCGCCGCCCGGGGCATCCGTTCCCTGCCGATGGCGCAGGAGTTCCTGGTCGACTTCCCGGGGGCCTCGCCGTTGCCGTCGTGGGCCCCCGTCGGCTTCCCCGCGTGGCTGGCGTGGCAGCACGGCCTGAATGTTTTCTTCCTGCTCTTCATCGTGCGTTCGGGTTGGCAGATCCGCACGGCCGGGCGCCCGAGCATGTTCTGGACCCGGCGCAACACCGGCCTTTTTCGAACCCGACGTGCCCCCCGCCGGTTGGGCATCAACCTCTGGCTGCACCTCGCGGTGGATGCCCTTTGGGTACTCAACGGGATCGTCTTCTACGTGCTGCTGTTCGTCACCGGTCAGTGGGTGCGCATCGTGCCGGTCAGCTGGGACATCATTCCGAACGCACTCTCGGCCGCCCTCCAGTACGCCTCACTGGACTGGCCGATCACCGACGGCTGGGTGAACTACAACGCGCTACAAACTCTGAGCTACTTCAGCATCGTGTTCGTGGCCGCGCCGCTCGCCTTGGTCTCGGGCATCCGTCTGTCACCGCTCTGCACGTCGCGCCGGCTTGGAGAACTGATCCCGCTGCGCCCGACCAGGGCCGTGCACGTGGGCGTGATGGTCTTTTTCCTTGCATTCATCGTGATCCACGTCACGCTGGTGTTCGCCACCGGTGCCCTGCGCAACCTGAACCACATGTACGCGGCGCAGAGCGACGACGGCTGGACCGGATTCTGGATCTTCGCCGCATCCCTGGTCGTGATGCTCGTGGCCTGGGTCGCCGAGGGTCCCCGACTGCTGCGGGCGGTCGCCTCTCTCGGCGGAACCGTAACCACGCGCTGAGCCGCGGTGCTGGCTGAGCCGGCCGATGGCTCTGCCGGTCGAAACCCGGTGGTTGTGTGAACCCCCCCCCCCCCCCGCCGGGGTCTTTCCCTGGCCTTGTCTTTGGCTGCCTGGGCCGCGTCGCGGGCCAGGGCTTCGGCGAACCGGCGGGCCTGATCGACCTGTTCGGCCAGGTGGGCGTCGACCCAGGGCGGCGTCCGCCTGGGTCTCCCGGATGGCGTCGAAGTGACGACCCAGGCGTTCTAGCTGCTCACTGTATGAGGACTCCATGAGACAAACGTTACGGGCAGCCACTGACATTCCATGCCCCAGATCGGCACCCGTCAGCGCCCTGTGGATAACCTGATCAAACGCGTATTGTGGTGGAAAGGGAACAGCCGTCGCGGGGCGCGCAGCACGCATCCGTCGTCACATAAACGCGGAAATTTTTGAGACACACCGGTTTTGGCGCTGTGAGCGGCGTGTCGCAAAAATCTCCGAGGTTAGCAACCGCCACGGATACCCGGAGCGGCAACCTCCGGCCGCCACGTCACCGGAGCTCGACCACCGGGTCTCAACCGGACGGGGGCAGGGTCGCCATTACAGGCGGTTCAGGAAGTCCATCTCGACCTGGGCGATGACGGCGGCGATCAGATAGCAGACGATCGTGATCACGATGATCCAGGAGGAGGCGACGGATGCCAGGCGCCGCACGCGCGGCCCCGCTGGGAGGTTGCCCGCCGTGAGGTTGTGCAGCGTCACGGCTAGGAACATTGGGATCGTGACCGTCCAGGTCACCATGCACCACGGGCAGAGCACGTCGAGCTCGAAGAAGCTCTGCGCCATCAGCCAGATCACGAAAGCGAGGGCGCCGGTGACGCCCACGTTCAGCGCGATCCAGAACCAGCGGGCTAACCGCGCCCCGGCCAGGATCGCGGCGCCGATCGCGATGACGACCGGCCAGGCCATCAAGCCGATCACCGGGTTGGGGAAACCGAGGATGGCACCCTGCCACGATCCCAGGTTGGTGCTGCAGCCCACCAGCACACTGAAGTTGCAGGAAAGCTGGGCCTGCGGGTCCTCGAGGATCGCGAACTTGTCGACGGTCAGGAGGAAAGCCGCGGTGAGGGCGATCAAACCACCGATGATGAAGAAGATGGCGAGCCCGATGGGGCGCTTGACGGGCGGGTTGTGGGGCACGATTGGATTATGTCATGTGCCTCGCATGTGTTCCTGAGAATGCATGCGATAATCGGAACAGTCGCTTGGGCCGCGCTCAAGTTGACGCCATACAAGGCTTAATGGGCCGTAAAGGCCCAGATTCATTGGTCCCACGACCAGAGGTATTAGCAGCCAGAGCCAAGAGCCGGTTGCGAACGACGAGGATTTCCGAGGGTCTCGCGCAAGCGTGATCCTCGCACGAGAGAGTAGCCGGATGGGTGGCGCGGTCGCCCACACTGGTCAAGGAGCGCGCCAGTGATGGTGGAAGACAACGAAAACATCAAAAAACGCAAGGGTTTATTCGGCACCCGCCGCACCTCGCGGAGGGCTGCCACCCCGGTGGCCGTTCCGGTGACCGTTCCGGAGGCCGCGCCTGAGAACATCAGTGCGCAGCGCAATGACGCCGCACAGAACGTCGTTGCGGCGACGCGCGAGCCGCTTTCAGCAGCGCAGACACCCCGCGTCCACACCGACGACGCCGTGACCGAGCCGGCAGCCGCCGCTCCGTTCGGCGAAACCCCCGACTCAGAACAGGACGCTGCCGTGGAACCGACGCCGCCGCCCACCCCGACCGCCGATGTGGTTCGCCGCCCGTCCACCTCGCTGGTGTTCCAGGCCCCGGTCATCGTGCCGCTACCGGCCCGCACCGGAGCGCGCCGCGACACCGCGCGCCAGGACCAGCGCCAGGACACCGGCCAGGACATCCGTCAGGACCATGACGACGAGGGCGACGAGTCGTCGACCGTTCGTCGTCGCGCCCGTCGGCGCACCGGCGACGAGAACCGGTCCGGATCCGACGACCCCGCGAACACCGTTGTTCGCGTGCGTACGCCCCGCGAACCCGAACTCATCACCGAACCCCAGCGGATCAAGGGGTCGACCCGCCTCGAGGCCAAGAAGCAGCGCCGCCGTGACGGCCGCGATGCCGGGCGCCGTCGCCCGGTGATCACCGAGGCCGAGTTCCTCGCCCGCCGCGAATCCGTCGACCGGGTCATGGTCGTGCGGGCCAAGCAGAACAAGATTCAGATCGGGGTGCTGGAAGACGGTGTGCTGGTCGAGCACTACGTCGCCAAGAATCAGGATGCCTCGCTGATCGGAAACGTCTACCTGGGCAAGGTGCAGAACGTGCTGCCGAGCATGGAAGCAGCCTTCGTCGACATCGGACGCGGCCGCAACGCCGTGCTGTACTCGGGTGAGGTCGACTGGGAGGCCGCCGCCGAGAACTCCGGCAACAGCAGCCAGGCTCGGCGCATCGAGCTCGCGCTCAAGCCGGGCGACAAGGTGCTCGTGCAGGTCACGAAGGACCCGATCGGGCACAAGGGTGCGCGACTCACCAGCCAGGTGTCACTGCCCGGCCGCTACCTCGTCTACGTGCCGAACGGCTCGATGAACGGGATCAGCCGCAAGTTGCCCGACACCGAGCGGGCGCGCTTGAAGAAGATCCTCAAGGAGGTTCTGCCCGAGAACGTGGGAGTCATCGTGCGCACCGCGGCCGAGGGTGCCACCGACGAGCAGCTCACGCTCGACGTCAACCGGCTCACCTCGCAGTGGGCGTCCATCGCCAAGCAGGTCGACACGGTGCAGGCACCGGCCCTGCTGCACAGCGAACCGGACCTTCTGATCAAGATCGTGCGGGATGTCTTCAACGAGGACTTTCAGAAGATGGTCATCTCCGGCGAGGAACCCCGTGAGGTCATCGAGGCCTACCTGCGCCAGGTCGCACCGGACCTGGTGGAGCGCGTGGAGCGCTACGAGGGCGAGAACGACGCCTTCGACGAGTACCGCATTTCGGAGCAGATCGAGAAGGCCCTCGACCGCAAGGTCTGGCTACCGTCCGGTGGCTCCCTCGTGATCGACCGCACCGAGGCCATGACCGTCGTCGATGTCAACACCGGCAAGTTCGTCGGCTCTGGTGGAAACCTCGAGGAGACCGTCACGAAGAACAACCTCGAGGCTGCCGAAGAGATCGTTCGCCAGCTGCGTCTGCGCGACATCGGCGGCATCATCGTCGTCGACTTCATCGACATGGTCCTCGAAACCAACCGCGACCTCGTGCTGCGCCGCATGCTCGAATGCCTGAGCCGCGACCGCACCAAGCATCAGGTCGCCGAGGTCACCTCGCTCGGGCTTGTGCAGATGACCCGCAAAAAGCTCGGTCTCGGACTCCTGGAATCATTTAGCGAGAACTGTGAAGCCTGCGCCGGCCGAGGCATCGTCATCCACCACGACCCGGTGCTCAAGCACCGCCAGACGGCTCAGCCGGCCATGGAGCGTCGCCCGCGCAGCAAGTCGGGCACCAATTCCGGCGGCGACAACGGACACCGCGGCGGAAACGGAAACGGAAACGGTACCAACTCCGCAGCCGTGCACGCGTCTCAGGCCGATGCCGGCAAGTCCGGACACGGCACCCACGGCATCACCGAGGATGCCAAGCACGCCCTCGCCCTGATCGCCGCCCGCACCATCCCGCGCGCCCTGACCGGCTCGATCCCGATCATTGCCCTGCCTGAGGCGATGCCGGAATCGGTTCCCGCGGAGAAGGCGGCCGCCCCCGCGGCCTCAGCCGACGGGTCATCTGTCGGCGCGGCGACCGCCGCATCAGCCAACCCGGCCGCCGAGGCCAACCCGATCGAGGAGGCCGTGAATGAGGCAGTCGCGGCCGAGACGTCTGCACCGTCGGCACGCCGCAGCCGTAGGGCGTCCTCCACGCCCCGCCAGCGGGGCGCAGCGCCCATCGTGACCCCGGAAACCCCGGTGCAGGACGCGCAGCAGACCCCGGTCGAGGCGCCTGCCGCGCACGAGGCCGCAGCGCCCGACGACGACGAGCCCGTCGCCATCCTGGACATCCCGGTCAAGAAGTCCTCCCGTAGCCGCCGCACGGTCAGCAAGCAGGTCACCGACCAGCTGCTGGACTCGGTGCTGGACGCCCTGCCCGAGCCCAAGCAGCCGGGCCAGGGGCGTTCGCGCAGCCGGCGGGTGACGACGGCCGGCGGATCCACCGGGTCGGCCCAGCCGATCATGACCACGGCCCCGGATTCCCAGCAGTAACGAGAATCCCTGCAGGAACGAATCGAGTCGATCGGGAGACCGGCGGCGCACAGCCCACGGGGCTGGGCGTCGCCGGTCTCCCGATCTCTTTCAACCGGCGAGGCAGCGCTTCGGGCCCCGATCAGGACTCTGGGAGAGAGCCGCTGCCCGATCGGTCCCGCCCGCGCACACGCAGGCCGCTTGCGCGGAGCCGGAGAACCAGTTCCCGATTGTCCACCGGATGCGCCCCCGAGGCCACGAGGGCGTCATAGCGGTGGGCGGGTACGTCGTAGTGGTCCAGGTCGAAGCCGCGGCGGGGGATTCCGTTGCGGGCCGCGAAAGCGTGCAGTTCGGCCAGTGACGAATCGCTGACAAGATGGGACCAGACGGTGCCATGCGCGGGCCACATTGGCTTGTCGATCAAGACGGTCATTACCCGATTCTATGATCCGGCCTCGGTTTGACCGTCGCAGCAGGATCGGCTAACGTTGACTTTTGGTGTGCGACGGGCCTTTGCCCCCGCGATCACCGTGGTTTTCTGAGAGCGACGGGCCGACTTGGCGTGTTTAAGGCAGTAACTTTCCATCACGGGGCCTCACGGCTCCCCAGAGATAGGTACGTAACGTGGTTTACGCAGTTGTGCGCGCCGGTGGGCGGCAGGAAAAGGTAGAGGTCGGGACCATCGTCACGATGGACCGAATCAAAGCCAATAAGGACGGCAACGTCGAGCTGGCCGCAGTGCTTCTCGTCGACGGCGACACGATCACCTCTGACTCCCAGTCACTGGCCAAGATAACGGTCACGGCCGAGGTTTTGAACGATCTCCGCGGTCCGAAGATCGTCATCCAGAAGTTCAAGAACAAGACCGGGTACAAGAAGCGTCAGGGGCACCGTCAGGAGCTCACTCGCGTTCAGGTTACCGGCATCGCCTAGGCCCTGAGGAGCAGAACAGATGGCACATAAAAAAGGCGCGAGTTCCACTCGCAACGGTCGCGACTCCAACGCCCAGCGCCTCGGCGTGAAGCGCTTCGGCGGTCAGGTTGTCAGCGCGGGCGAGATCATCGTCCGTCAGCGCGGCACCCACTTCCACCCCGGCGTCAACGTCGGCCGTGGTGGCGACGACACGCTCTTCGCTCTCGAGCCCGGCTCGGTTGAGTTCGGCGCCAAGGGCGGCCGCAAGGTCGTCAACATCGTGGTGGCTGCCGCTTAGGCATTTCACATCGGTAAGCGTGAGGGCGGGCTTCGGCTCGCCCTTTGCGTGTTTCACGGCACCCGCACGACAAGATGCATAGCACCAATGATTTACGCACCACTGAGCTTTTTGCCACCTGAAAGGGGCACCCCCATGGCCACGTTTGTTGACCACGTCACTCTCCACCTGCGAGCAGGCAACGGAGGGAACGGCTGTGTCTCCGTCAAGCGTGAGAAGTTCAAGCCGCTCGCCGGCCCTGACGGCGGCAACGGCGGAAGCGGTGGTGACATCGTGCTCGTCGCTGACCCGAACGTGACGACCCTCCTCGGTTACCATCGGTCCCCGCACCGCAGTTCCGCGAACGGCGGCCCCGGCATGGGTGACCACCGCGCCGGCTTCGGCAGCGAGCTGATGGAGCTGGCCGTCCCGCTCGGCACCGTGGTCAAAGACGCCGAGGGCAACGAACTCGCCGACATGACCGAGCCGGGCTTCCGCATCGTCGTGGCGCCTGGCGGTCAGGGCGGGCTCGGCAACGCGGCCCTGGCCTCGCTCAAACGCAAAGCCCCCGGCTTCGCCCTGCTCGGCACCTACGGCTGGGAAGGCGACATCCAGCTTGAACTCAAGACCGTCGCGGATGTCGCGCTCGTCGGCTACCCCTCGGCCGGCAAGTCCAGCTTGATCGCGGCCATCTCGGCGGCCCGGCCCAAGATCGCGGATTACCCGTTCACGACCCTGCACCCCAACCTCGGCGTCGTGGATGCCGGCGAGGTGCGCTACACCGTCGCCGACGTGCCCGGACTGATCGAGGGCGCCAGCGAGGGAAAGGGCCTCGGCCTCGAATTCCTTCGTCACGTGGAACGGTGTACGGCGTTGCTGCACATCCTCGACTGCGCCACACTCGACCCTGACCGTGACCCGCTCAGCGACCTCGACGTCATTCTCGGCGAACTTGCCGCCTACCCGGTGCCCGACGGCCAGAAGCCGCTCCTCGACCGCCCCCAGCTGATCGCCCTGAACAAGATCGACGTTCCCGAGGGCCGGGAGCTCGCGGAGTTCGTCAAGCCCGACCTCGAGGCGCGCGGTTACCGCGTGTTCGAGATCTCGACCGTCAGCCATGAGGGTCTCAAGCAGCTCAACTACGCGCTGGCCGAGACCGTCGAGGCCGGCCGGGTCGAGGCCGCCGCGGCGCAGGCCGTCAAGCCGCGCATCGTGATCCGCCCGAAGGCCGTCGACGACAGCGGCTTCGTCGTCAAGGTCGAGGGTGGGTCGTTCGGCAACATCTACCGCATCATCGGCACCAAGCCCGAGCGCTGGGTGCAGCAGACGGACTTCAAGAACGACGAGGCCGTCGGCTTCCTGGCCGACCGCCTGGCCAAGCTCGGCATCGAGAACGAACTGTTCAAGGCCGGCGCGATCGCCGGCTCGACGGTCATCATCGGACCCGGCAACGGCGTGGTCTTCGACTGGGAGCCCACCCTCACCTCCACGGCCGAACTGATCACGGCACCGCGTGGCACCGACACCCGCCTTGACGACTCCAAGCGACGCACCAGCAACGAGCGCCGAGAGGAGTACTTCGGCCGGATGGACGCCAAGGCAGCCGCACGCGCCGAACTGATCCGAGAGCGCGAGGCCGGCATGTGGTCGACCGGCGAGGAAGAGTACAACGGCGACACTCTCACGGGCGACGGTTCAGTCCCGGTGTCGCCCCGTAAGGAGAGCGGGGCCGAATGAGTCACCGCTCCCGCGCCCAGGTAGCCGCCGCCCGGCGCATCGTCGTGAAGGTCGGCTCCTCGTCGATCAGCGGCGACAACTCCGAGCAGATCGCACCTCTGATCGAGGTCCTGGCCCAGGCCCACAATCGCGGCGTGGAGGTCGTCCTGGTGTCGAGCGGCGCCGTCGCCAGCGGCATGGACTACCTCAACCTCGACGAGCGGCCGGCCGACCTAGCCACCCAGCAGGCCGCGGCATCCGTGGGTCAGAACGTGCTCACGGCCCGTTACCAGGAGACTCTGGACCGCTATGGCATTGCCGCGGGGCAGGTGCTGCTGACAGAGGGTGACCTACTCAACGAGCCACACCGCAGCAATACCCGCCGCGCGGTGAACCGGCTGCTGGACCTGCGCATCATGCCCGTCGTGAACGAGAACGACACGGTCGCGACCTACGGGCTGCGATTCGGCGACAACGACCGGCTCGCCGCCATGCTCTCGGTGCTCATCCGCGCCGACCTACTGCTCTTGCTCAGCGACGTCGACGCGCTCTACACCAAGCCCCCGCACCTGCCCGGTGCGGAACCGATCGACTTTATCGGGTTCGACCAGGAACTGGACGGCATGGAGTTCGGGGCGAACAAGGGTGCCGGCACCGTGGGCACCGGCGGGGCGGACACCAAGGTGAAGGCGGCCCGCCTGGCCGCCTCCGCCGGAACGGCCGTTCTCATCACTGAGACGAGCCTGGCCGCAGAGGCCCTCCGCGGCGGCTCCTGTGGCACCTGGTTCGAGCCGATGCCCACCGCGCCCGGCCGAGCGCTTCTGTGAGCGCACTCGGCCGACACGAGGTCGCGTCGGCCGCGCGCATCGTTGTGAAGGTCGGCTCCTCCTCGATCAGCGGCGCGAACATCGCACAGATCATCCCGCTCGTCGATGCCCTTGCCGAAGCGCACGGGCGCGGAGTGGAGATCGTCCTCGTCTCCTCCGGGGCCATCGCCACCGGCATGCCCTACCTGCAACTCGACGAGCGCCCCACCGACCTGGCCACCCAGCAGGCCGCGGCATCCGTGGGCCAGAACCTGCTCATCTTCCGCTACCAGGACAGCCTCGACCGGTACGACATCGTCGCCGGCCAGGTGCTGCTCACTGCCGGTGACCTGGAAAACCCCTCGCATCGAGGCAACGCGCACCGGGCGATGGATCGCCTGCTCGGTCTGCGCATCCTGCCGATCGTCAACGAGAACGACACGGTCGCCACCCACGAGATCCGGTTCGGCGACAACGACCGGTTGGCCGCCCTGGTCGCCACGCTCATCCACGCCGACCTGCTGGTCCTGCTCAGCGACGTCGACGCCCTCTACACGCGCGCGCCGCACCTGCCGGGCGCGGAACGCATCGATCACGTCCCCTGCGGCGATCCCATGCTCGGTGTCGAGCTCAGCGGCAGCCGCTCCGGCGTGGGTACCGGGGGTGCCGACACCAAGGTGTCGGCCGCACGGATCGCGGCGGAGGCCGGCACTGCCGTGCTGCTCACATCGACTGGTCTGGTTGCCGAGGCACTCCGCGGCGACCCGGTCGGAACCTGGTTCGAACCCGCTCTGGCCTAAACTACCGGGATGTTGCAGACCGACTCACCTCAGATCACTCCGATCCTCGAAGCCGCCCGAACCGCCGCCCGAACTCTGGCCACGACGTCGACCGGGTTGAAGAACCAGGCGTTGCACGGGATCGCCGCCGCCCTGCGGGGGAGCGCTGCGGAGATTCTGGCCGCCAACACCCTGGATCTGGCCGCCGGCACGCACAATGGCCTCTCCGAGGGCATGCTCGACCGCCTCAGCCTCGACGAGGCGCGCATTAACGCCCTCGCCGACGCCGTGCTCGAGATCAGCCTGCTCACCGATCCCGTTGGGGAGGTTGTGCGCGGCTCCAGCCTGCCCAACGGCGTACGAATCAGCCAGGTGCGTGTACCCTTCGGTGTCGTCGGCGTCATCTACGAGGCCCGCCCGAACGTCACCGTGGACATAGCCGCCATCGCTCTGAAGAGTGGCAACGCCGTCGTCCTGCGGGGCGGATCGGCCGCCGAGAACACCAACCGGGTGCTCGTCACCCTACTCCAGGCGGCGATCAGGCAGGTCGGCCTGCCCGAGGCGTGCGTGCAGACCATCGACCCGTTCGGCCGTACCGGTGCCACCGAACTGATGCAGGCCCGCGGCCTTGTCGACGTGCTGATCCCGCGGGGGAGCGCCGGCCTGATTCGGGCCGTCGTCACCCAGTCGACCGTGCCCGTGATCGAGACCGGGGCCGGCGTCGTGCACATCTTCGTCGACGAGTCGGCGAATCCGGAGTGGGCGGTCGACATCGTGCACAACTCGAAGGTGCACCGGCCCAGTGTCTGCAACGCCCTCGAGACTCTGCTCGTGCACAAGGCCGCGGCCGCGCGGCTCCTGCCGGCCGTTCTGGCGAAGCTGACGGAGTCCGGCGTTACCCTGCACGGCGACGACCGCGTGCGCGAGATCTTCCCCGCGGCGGTGCCGGCCACGGAGGAGGACTGGTCCACCGAGTACATGGGCCTCGAACTGGCCGTGGCGGTCGTCGACTCCCTCGACGACGCCATTGCGCACATCCGTCGCTACTCGACCGGGCACACGGAGTCGATCATCACAAACGACATCGTGAACGCCGACCGGTTCCTCGGAGAAGTGGATTCCGCGGCGGTCATGGTCAATGCCTCGACCCGGTTCACCGATGGCGGCGAGTTCGGTTTCGGAGCCGAGGTGGGCATTTCCACTCAGAAACTGCACGCTCGCGGGCCGATGGGTCTGCCCGAGCTCACCAGCACCAAGTGGATCGTGCGTGGCTCCGGCCAGGTGCGCGCATAGCCCCCGCTAGACTGTTGGCCATGGCGTACCGCTGTGCCATGTGAGTCCCTGAATGGAGAATCCCATGTCGTTCCTGACCGTTGTGCTGGCTGAGGCCGGGCTCGTCGATTTGCCGATGCCGATCTTCCTCTACGGAGTGATCGCCCTCGTGGTCTTCGCCGCGCTCGGCTTCGTCGTCTGGTCCTACCGGGATGTCGCCAACCGCCACCAGGCCAAGGCGAAGGCTTACTCCGACGCCCACGGCGGCGCGCGCAGCGACCACTAATCGGAAGCGTCACCATCCATAATTTCGGGGCCCGCCCACCGCGCATCGGCGTGATGGGCGGCACGTTCGACCCCATTCACCACGGGCACCTTGTGGCCGCCAGCGAGGTGGCTCAGAGCTTCGACCTTGATACGGTCATTTTCGTTCCCACCGGTCAGCCGTGGCAGAAGGCAGATGTGACCGAGAGCGAGCATCGGTATCTCATGACGGTCATCGCCACCGCCTCTAATCCCCGGTTCACCGTCAGCCGGGTCGACATCGACCGAACCGGGCCCACGTACACGATCGACACCCTGCGGGATCTGCACGCCGAACGCCCGGACGCGGAGCTCTTCTTCATCACGGGTGCCGACGCGATGGGGCAGATCCTGGGCTGGAAAGATGTTCAGGAGCTTTGGGATCTGGCCCATTTCGTGGCTGTGAGTCGTCCGGGACACGAGCTCAGTATTTCGGGATTGCCCAACCAGGACGTAAGCTTGTTGGAGGTTCCGGCTCTGGCCATCTCGTCCACGGACTGCCGGGAACGTGTGAATCGGGGATTCCCGGTCTGGTATCTGGTCCCCGATGGGGTTGTCCAGTACATCTCAAAGCATCATCTGTATCGGAGTGTGGCATGACGTTGGGTAATGACCCACAGCCACTGACGCGGCGACAAGCCCGCGAATTGGCTAGTCGGAACGAGCAGGTCGTCGCCGGCGAATCCGCCGTTCCTGCGCCTCCGGCGCCGCTCGAACCGGCACCGGTGGATCAGGCACCGGTTCCTTCGACGGATGCCCTTTCCGCAAAGCAGCATGCCGCCCAGCAGTATCCCGCCGCACCGACCGCGTTCGCGCCTCGCGCCGTCGAGGGCACGCGCAGCGTTCTCCACGCACAGGACCACAACACCCTGACCCGTCGTGAGCTGCGCGCGCTTCAGACCGCGCAGACCGGCGATTCCGGCGAATTCCTGCCGAAGCACAACTCCCACACCGAGTCGGCGCTCCCCGCTGCCGCGATCGCACCCGCACCTGTCCCCGAGACGGCTGCGCACCCCTTCGCCATCGACGCGCTGCACGTTCCGGTGGCCCCCGCCAAGGTGGCGCCGCCCGTCGAGTTCCTGATTGAGGCCTCCCCGCGCACGAAGGTCAAGTCCCGACCCGGAGTGCTCCACCCGCCGGTCGGACACTGGTCGCTGGCCCGCGACGAGGTTGACGACCACGTTCCCGGCGTGACACAGCTCGAACCGTTCGACCAGATCGTGGCTCGCGGCATCAGCGCCGGCGGCATTCCGACCACGACCAACGCCCTGATCCTGCCGTCCATCCCGCACCACGGATCTTCGTCGGGCCCGCTCATGCGCACCGGCGAGATTATGGTCACCGGGTCGATCGATCTACCCCGCAGCCTCGGCTCCACCGGAGCCCTGCCGAACGTCTTCGACTCGTCGGACATGGACCAGATGCTCGACCAGCTCGACGAGGGTGGACACCATAGCGACGTCGCCCCGGTCAGTGCGAGCCGCGCCGTCAGCACGCACGCTTCGACCCGGGGTGTCATGGCTCCACCGAGAAAGCGCGGGTTGACCGTCCCGGCCGTCCTGACCGTTACCGCAGGCGTGCTCGCTTTCGGCGTGCTGGCCCTGATCGTGGCCGGCTACGTCCTCAAGATTTTCTAATGCCATCCATTTCGCCTTCACTAACTCAGGGATTCATTCGATGACCGCTTCTGCCCATGCTCTCGAGCTCCTCCAGGTGGCCGCCGCCGCCGCAGACTCGAAAGCGGGGGAGGACCTCGTCGCAATCGACGTATCCAATCCCCTGCCTCTCACCGACATCTTCCTGATCGTCACGGGCCGCTCCGAGCGCAACGTGGTGGCCATCGCCGGTGAGATCGAAGACAAGATGACCGAGGCCGGCCACAAACCGTTGCGTCGCGAAGGCCGTGCCGAGGGGCGCTGGGTCCTCGTCGACTTCGGCGATCTCGTCGTGCACATTTTCCACGAGGAAGAGCGCGTGTACTACTCGCTCGAACGTCTGTGGAAAGACTGCCCCGTCATTCCCATCGCACTGCCTGCCCACAAGGCCGCCGAGTAGCGGTGGTCAGCGGCAGGCTAATCATGTAGTAGCCTAGAGAAGTTGTTTCGGGCAGTTTGCGAAACACATTCTGGGTCCGTGGCGCAGCTGGTAGCGCACCTGCATGGCATGCAGGGGGTCAGGGGTTCGAATCCCCTCGGATCCACCGAGTAGCACAACGTACCGAAAATATGGAACAGGCCTCGACTTCGGTCGGGGCCTGTTCTGGTTATGTGGGGCAGAAAAGCTCACCAATTTTCGCATGAAATGTATCGATCAGATGGATCCTCGCGGAGGCCCTCTGACGCGGCTGCGGGGGCTGGTGATCACGCGCCGTCGATCAGGGCGAAGCGTGGAACGTCTGCGCCGTCGACGCGGACGGTTCCCGTGAACATGGCCAGGGGGCGCACCCACAGCCCGCGTTCTCCGTACAGGGTGGTGTAGACCACCAGCTGTTCCTCGGTCTCCGAGTGCCGGGCCACGCCGAGAACCTCGTAGAGGTGACCTTTGTAGTGCTTGTATCTGCCGATCGCAATGTCATTCATGGTGGGCTGACTCTAGGCTCCTTCGCCCGACATTCCCAAACCGTCATCTCCCCACCCGAGCCGGACCGGCAGGTACCGGGCCGTACCCTGTTGCCCGGCGCCACACACCTGTTCGAGGAGCCGAAACCCTGGCGGCGGCCGCCGACCTGGCCCGGGACCGGGTCGCCGACCACCTCGCCCAGACCGTCCCGCCACCGGTTGCCCGCACCGCGAGTATCGCTCCGAGTCCGGCCGACACCCGAGCGACGGGAGCCACAGAACGAACCCGGCACGGGGGGAGGTGACCGCGACGCTGCGATCGAACAGGTCGGCAGAACGCGAGTACGAGACCGAGCCGACCGGGTTCCGGCGGCCCGAACGCTGCCCGATACTGGAGGGGTGCCCGAGACTTCGATTCCTGCAGAGCGCCCGCAGCGCCCTCGACCGTGCCCCTGCCTGAGCGGCAACCTCTATTCCGCGTGCTGTGGTCGGTTCCACCGCGGGGACGCGTTTGCGCCCACCGCGGAGGCGCTGATGCGGTCCCGGTACGCGGCCTTCGCGGTGGGGGAGCCGGACTACCTGCTCACGACGTGGCATCCGCTCACCCGCCCGGAGGTGCTGGAACTCGACGCCGACGTGCGTTGGCTCCGCCTCGAGATCGAACGGACCGCGCAGGGCGGCCCGTTCGACACCGAAGGGGTGGTGGAGTTCACGGCGCACAGCCGGTCCGGCGGCGTCTCCTCGCAGCAGCACGAGATCAGCCGGTTCGTGCGCCTGAACCGCCGGTGGGTCTACCGGGACGCCGTCTAGCCCAGCTGCTCCAGGTGGGCTTTCAGCCGCGCCGCGAACGCGGGGCGGGCACCTTCGGCCCGCACAGTCTGCAGCACGTGTTCCCGCACGCCCAGGGCGGTGAGCGTGGCGCTGAGCCCCTGATGTCTCCGGGGGGGGGGGCATGATCATCGGGTCGACGGTCGTGCGTGCCGGGTGGGCTCCCCACCCGAGAAGACCACGCCGTCGAGCAGGCCGTGACGCTTGGCCAGCAGCCAGTCGCAGGTGGACAGTGCCACAAGTCCCGCGATCTGCAGATCGTTCGCGCTCGCCCTTCTTGCCGATGCTGAACGAGCTGACCGGGCGGAAGTGGCCCATCACGATGGTCCACACTTCACAGACGCCGCCGCAGACCGTGCAGGTCGGGTGCTCGCCGGCCAGGTAGCCGTGGTCGGGGGCAGATTGAGAACGACGGCGTAACCGTGATGTACGGCAGCCGGTGCGTCGTCAGGGAGCGCTGGACGAGCTCGCGGCAGGCCGCGGCCGTGCAGAGCTTCTCCGACATGTACAGGTGCAGCGCGCTGTTGCCGGTGTGGCCTCCAGGTTGTACATGTTTCCGGTGGTCTCCTGGAATGAAGTTCTGGAAATAAGGAGTGCCAAACACCGCGGTCATCACGTCGATAGACGCTCGCTTGATCACGGCCATCTCCTCGGCCAGGTCGCCGTGGTTGAAGTCCTGCTCGACCTCGCCGATCACGGTCACCTGCTCGCGCAGGTCCTCCGGGCAGACCCAATCGAACGTGAGGTTGGTGAACGGCGCCCTGTAGGAGTCGAAGGAGCTGCACTCCTGCGCTCCGGCCCACTTGTTCTGCATGGTGCCGAGGAAATTGACGATCTGCGCGATGGCCGAGGAGAAATGCCTCGGGGAGTGGACTCGACCTTGTCGAGAAAGCCAATCAGTCCCCCGTCGAGGAACACCCGGAGCGACCGGCCGGCGCAATAGCCGGCCAGCATGTCGAGTTCGTGGATGTGTAGCTCGCCCTCGCGGTGCGCCTTGCCGATCTCGGCGCTGGAGACGGCGGCACGGATCCGCACTGCGTCGGAGGGAGCGTTAGCGCCAGTGCGCGTGATGGACCGAAATTTCGGGTTTGTGCATTCGACCTCACACCCGGTGCCTCAACGTCACCACGTCTTGGGGTCCACATTCCGATACTGACGACATGTGGTGGTGAGTGGCTAAGCGAACGGTCGGAACAGGGCCGCCAAAATGGCGATATAGACGACCACGAAGACTGCGGGGGTCAGGAAGCGCACGACGTTGATCCACGGCGCGGAGGCGATGACGCCGCGCCCGAGGGCGCTGCTCGCGGGCAGCGCGCGGAGGTCAGCCACGATGGCGAGCCCTTCGTTCGCGGACGCGATTTGAGCGAGCGCGCCGAGAATGCCTGAGGCCAGCAGGATGCCCGCGGCCGCGATGCGCACGCTCAGCTCGGCCTCCGCAAGGCCGAGGGACAGGAAGGCCACGAGCGCCGTGAGCAGGAAGGTCGGAGCGAACTGGGACACGATGATGTGCCAGCGGGCCCGGGTCCAGAGCGAAATGAGTTCGTGTTCGGTCATGGGAAATCTCCTGTCGCCGGGGCGACCGGATGGTGGCGCCTGACCCCATTCTGCCCCCTCGCGCCGGCTCGCCGGCGGCCCCATCCCTAGCGGAGCGCCCCGAACCTCAGGTCGGGCTCGGAATATTCTCGGGACGGCCGCGGTTTTTTCCTTTGAATGCATTTGCATAGAGTTTGTCGAACGTTCCGACCACGGCGAGGAGCACGCACCAGATGAAAAAGAAGTTCGAACTCGGGCTGGATACCTTCGGTGACGTTACCTTTGACGCCTTCGGGGCCCGGTTGTCCCAGGCGGCGACGCTGCGCAACGTGGTGGCCGAGGGTGTGCTGGCCGATCAGGTCGGACTGGACTTTTTCGGGATCGGTGAGCACCACCGGGAAGATTTCGCCGTTTCCGCCCCCGAGGTTGTTCTGGCCGCGATCGCCGGACAGACCACCAGCATCCGTCTCGGGTCGGCGGTCACCGTTCTCAGCTCCGACGACCCGGTGCGCGTCTTCCAGCGCTTCTCCACCCTCGACGCGGTCTCCAGCGGGCGTGCCGAGGTCATCCTGGGTCGCGGCTCCTTCACCGAGTCGTTCCCGCTTTTCGGCCTGGAGCTGGAGCAATATGAGCTTCTGTTCGAGGAAAAGCTCAACCTCTTCACCGAGCTGCTCAAGGAGGAGCCCATCACCTGGTCGGGCGAAACCCGTGCCGGCCTGCGTAACCAGCGGGTGTTCCCGCCCACCGAATCCGGATCCCTCACCACCTGGATCGGCGTGGGCGGCAGCCCCCAGTCCGTCGTGCGCGCCGCGCACTACGGCCTGCCGCTGATGCTGGCCATCATCGGCGGCTCGCCGCTGGCCTTCGTGCCACTGGTTCAGCTCTATCACCGTGCGCTGGCCCAGTTTGAGAAGCCGACCCGCCCGATCGGCGAGCACTCCCCGGGATATGTGGCCGTGACGGATGCCCGGGCGCGCGAGGAAATGTGGCCGCACTATGCCGCCATGCAGGACCGGATCGGCCGCGAGCGCGGTTGGGGTCCGGTCACCCGGGAGCGCTTCGAACACGACGCCGGCCCGGACGGCGCCCTGTTCGTGGGCTCACCCGAGACCGTGGCCACGAAGATCGCCGCCACGGCGGTGAGGCTGGGGCTCGCCCGCTTCGACCTCAAATACAGCCTCGGCACGCTCTCCCACGAGAAGCTGATGACCAGCATCGAGCTTTACGGCACTGAGGTGGCACCGCTCGTGCGCGAGCTGGTGGCTGCCGACCGCGCCGACGACGTGAGCGGGTGATCGCGGAACGCCAGAATACGAGGCCCGTCACAGCGCACGGAACGGATTCGACGGAGATTTTGCTCAGTACGGCTCGAAATACTCCGGAAACCCGCTCTTGTGCCAAAATCTCCGTCGAATTGGTTCGACACCGGGCACGGTGCTCCGCCTCTAAAGCTCGGCCACCGTGCCGGCGCCCTCCTCCTGCAGGGCGTACCTGGCGGGGACGAGCTGCTCGAGGCTGCGGTAGACATCCGCCGGCACCACGTCTTCGCCGGCCAGTGCGCTGAGGATGATGACGTCTGTCCCCAGGCCGGCCCGGAGGGTGAGGTCGTAGAGCTCGTCGAGATCGTGCCGGGACAACACATCGCCCTGAGCCTCGGCGAGATGTACGCGTTCGCCGCCACGCCGAGCATGCAGGTACGCAGTACCTCGGCCGGGGCGTCGCACCGCGAGCCTGAACCATCCGGGCCTGCAAAACTCCCTGGCCACCGGCGTGCAGAGGCACATCGGTGGCGTCCTCGCGGCCCTCGACGGTGACCGTGAGAACCGGGGACGGAGCGAAGACCACGACCGCATTCACAGCGGCTTGATACCCAGAGCGGTCACCCGCGAAAACGGATCGGGCGTCGACGGGGCCCGGCAGACTGTAGCGTACTTGTGGGCATACCGGCGCGATCGGTGTGTCGACAGCACGAGACCCGTAGCACGAGGAGCACCCTTTTGGAAACCTGGCCCGGTACTGCGTACCCGCTCGGAGCAACGTACGACGGCAGCGGCACGAACTTTGCCCTGTTCAGCGGAGCCGCCCACCGCGTTGAGCTCTGCCTTTTCGACGAACAGGGCGTGGAGACCCGCATCGACGTGGTCGAATCCAGCGCGTTCATCTGGCACTGCTACCTGCCCCTGATCCAACCGGGACAGCGCTACGGCTACCGCGTGCACGGCGACTACAACCCCGCCGCGGGCAGCAGGGCGAACCCCAACAAGCTCCTGCTCGACCCCTATGCCAAGGCCACCTGCGGCACGATCGACTGGGACCAGTCCCTGTTCTCCTACAACTTCGGTGACCCGGATTCGCGTAACGACGAGGACTCCGCCCCGCACATGATGCTCGGCGTCGTCGTCAACCCGTTCTTCGACTGGGTGGGAGACCGGCCCCTGCGTACGCCCTACAGCGCCTCCCTGATCTACGAGGCCCACGTGAAGGGCCTCACCAAGCTGCAGGATGCGGTACCGGAGGGCCAGCGCGGCACGTACGCCGGCGTGGCGCATCCGTCGGTCATTGACCACCTGCAGAAACTCGGCGTGACCGCGATCGAGCTGATGCCGGTGCACCAGTTCGTCAACGACGGCACCCTCGAGGAAAAGGGTCTGAACAACTACTGGGGTTACAACACCATCGGGTTCTTCGCCCCGCACAACGCGTATTCCTCCTCCGGTGACCTTGGCAACCAGGTGCAGGAATTCAAGGGGATGGTTCGTTCTCTGCACGACGCTGGTATCGAGGTCATCCTCGACGTGGTCTATAACCACACCGCGGAGGGCAACCACCTCGGCCCGACGATCTCGTTCAAGGGCATCGACAATGAGGCGTACTACCGGCTCATGGACGACGACAAGCGGTACTACATGGACTACACGGGCACCGGCAACACCCTGAACGTTCGTCACCCGCACTCGCTGCAGCTGATCATGGACTCGCTGCGCTACTGGGTTCTCGAGATGCACGTCGACGGCTTCCGGTTCGACCTGGCCTCGGCTCTGGCCCGGGACCTCTACGACGTCGACAAGCTCTCCACCTTTTTTGAACTGGTGCAGCAGGACCCGGTGGTGTCCCAGGTCAAGCTCATCGCCGAGCCGTGGGACGTCGGCCCCGGTGGGTACCAGGTCGGCAACTTCCCGGCTCAGTGGACGGAATGGAACGGAAAGTACCGCGACACCGTGCGTGACTTCTGGCGCGGCGAACCGTCGACGCTGGGCGAGTTCGCGTCGCGAATCACCGGTTCCGCCGACCTCTACGAGCACTCGGGCCGCCGCCCCGTCGCCTCGATCAACTTCGTCACCGCGCACGACGGGTTCAGCCTCTCCGACCTGGTCTCTTACAACGAGAAGCACAACGACGCCAACGGCGAGAACGGCCAGGACGGCGAATCGCACAACCGGTCCTGGAACTCCGGGGTCGAGGGGCCGACGGATGACCCGGAGGTCCTGGCATTACGGGCCCGGCAGCAACGCAACTACGTTGCCACCCTGCTCCTGTCGCAGGGTGTGCCGATGATCCTGCACGGCGATGAGCTCGGCCGAACGCAGAACGGCAACAACAACACCTACGCCCAGGACAATGAACTGAGCTGGATCCACTGGTCGGAGGCGGACCAGCCGCTTATCGAGTTCACGGCTGCCGTTTCCCGGCTGCGCCGCGAACACCCGACGTTCCGCCGCAGCAGCTTCTTCAACGGCCACCCCGGTCACCGCGCCGCGGGCGACCCGATGAGCGACCTTGTCTGGCTGACCCCCGACGGGCAGGAAATGCAACCCCAGGACTGGGACGAGCACCTGACGCGCACGGTCGCCATGTTCCTCAGCGGCGACGGCATCCGGGAGCGCGACGTCCGTGGCCAAATGGTGACCGACGTGAATTTCCTGGTCTGCTTCAACGCAGACGCCGAGGATGTCGAGTTCACCCTGCCCCCGGCCGAATACGCCCCGGCGTGGGAGATCGTCGTCGACACGGCGGGCGAAGGCGCCGACGCGGTTCCGCGGCCCGCCGGGTCCCTGCACACGGTGACGTCGCGTTCCCTCGTCGTGCTGCGGGCGTATCACGCTCCGGAAACCACGCCGGACCACTCCGTCGCGGCCTCCCTGGCCGGGCTGATGACGGGGACGATCCCCGTGATCGACCCGGCCCACCTGGTCCAGCCGTGAAAATTCCGCTCACCACCTACCGTCTGCAGATCACGGCCGCGTTCGACCTGGCGGCCGCGGAAGGGGTGCTCGACTACCTGACCGAGTTGGGAGCGGACTGGCTCTACCTGTCCCCGCTGCTCGCTGCGGAAGAGGGCTCCGACCACGGCTACGACGTCGTCGACCACTCACGCATCGACCCGGTGCGGGGCGGAGCCGAGGCGCTCACCCGCTTGGCGGCGGCCGCGACGGATGCCGGGCGCGGCATCTTGGTGGACATCGTGCCCAACCACATGGGCGTCGCGACCCCGCACCGCAACCTCTGGTGGTGGAACCTGCTCCAGCACGGCCCCGCCTCGCGCTACGCGGAGGCCTTCGACGTGGACTGGGCCGCGAACGGCGACCGAATCCTGCTGCCCGTGCTCGGCGACGACGCGGACGGAATGAGCGAACTCGACCGCCTCCAGGTGGTCGGCGACGAGCTGCACTACTACGACAACCGGTTCCCGCTCGCCCCGGGCAGCGCCGACGGCGGCGCAGACGCCCGCGTCGTGCACGCCCGGCAGCACTACGAACTCGTCAACTGGGGCCGCGCGGACGCGCAGCTGAACTACCGTCGGTTCTTCTCCGTGAACACCCTGGCCGGCCTCCGGGTCGAGGTGCCGTGGGTCTTCGACGAATCCCACCGGGAGATCGTGCGCTGGGTGCAGGACGGCCTCGTGCACGGGCTGCGGGTCGACCACCCCGACGGTCTCGCCGACCCGGGCGGCTACCTCGACCGGTTGCGGGATGCCACCGACGGAGCCTACGTGCTCGTCGAGAAGATCCTCGAGGGTGACGAACAGCTGCCGACCAGCTGGGCCACCGCCGGCACGACCGGGTACGACGCCCTCGCCGACTTCGACCGGCTGCTCGTCGACCCGGCCGGGCAGGGCGCGCTCGACGCACTCGAGGCCCGGCTGCAGGCCGAGGCCGCGGCGCTGACCGGTGACGCGCCGCCGGCGGACTGGGCCGACCTGGTGCACGCGCGGAAGCGCGTCATCGCGGACCGCACCCTCCAGGCCGAGGTCGTGCGCCTGGCCCGACTGGTCCCCGGCGGCGACGCCACCACCGAACTGACCACGGTCGACGCCCTGGCCGAACTCCTGGCCTGCTTCCCGGTCTACCGCTCCTACCTCCCGGTGGGCATCGACGAGCTGCGCCACGCTGGCGTCGAGGCGGCTCGCCACCGGCCCGACCTCGGCCCCGCGATCGAGGCTCTGCTTCCGTTGCTCGGCGACCCGGGACATCCGCTGGCCGTGCGCTTCCAGCAGACCTCGGGCATGGTGATGGCCAAGGGTGTCGAGGACACCGCGTACTACCGCTTCAGCCGGCTCACCTCGCTGAACGAGGTCGGCGCCGACCCGGGGGAGTTCGCGGTCGACCTGGCCGAGTTCCACCGTCGCCAGCAGACCCGTCAGGCCACCTTCCCGGCCTCGTTGACGACCCTTTCCACCCACGACACCAAGCGCAGTGAGGATGTGCGCGCCCGGATCTCGGTGCTGGCCGAGATCCCGGCCGAATGGGAGAGCACCCTGCGCACCCTGCGCGCGACCGCGCCCCTCGGCGACGCCCCGTTCGAGAACCTGCTCTGGCAGGCCATCGTCGGATCGTGGCCGGCCACACCGGAACGCCTCATCGCCTACGCGGAGAAGGCGGCTCGGGAAGCCGGAACGTCGACCACCTGGACCAGCCAGAACGCGGAGTTCGAGACGGCGATGCGCGGCCTCGTGACCGCCTCTTTCAACGACCCGGCAGTCACGCAGACGCTCACCGCGTTCGTCGACCGGGTGCGCCAGGCGGGCTGGAGCAACGCGCTCTCGAACAAGCTCGTGCAGCTGACGGCCCCCGGAGTGCCCGACGTCTACCAGGGCAGCGAGCTATGGGACACCTCCCTCGTCGACCCCGACAACCGCCGCCCGGTCGACTACGACCTGCGGCGCGGCTACCTGGCCCGGGTGCAGGACGGCTGGCTGCCGCCCGTCGACGAGACCGGCGCCGCGAAACTTCTGGTCACCACGCGCGCCCTCCGGCTGCGCCGCGACCAGCCCGAACGTTTCTACCGGCACAGTCCGGTCCCCGCGTTCGGCGCCGCCGCCGACCACGTGATCGCTTTCGACCGCGGCGGCGCGGTCACCATCGCCACCCGGCTGCCGCTCGGGCTCGCGGCCGCGGGCGGCTGGGGAGATACGATCGTGGTCTTGGCCGGCGGGCCGGTCGTCGATCTGCTGACCGGGGAACGCCACCCCGGCGCATCCGTCAGCGTGGCCGCCCTGCTGGGGCGCTACCCGGTGGCCCTGCTGGTGCCGGCCGACGACGCCGACCCGACCCGCACGACCGACCTGGAAGGTGCCGACCATGCCCGCTGAATTCAAAGTCTGGGCTCCCAACGCATCGGCCCTGGCGGTCGAACTCGCCGACCAGACCGTGCCGATGACCCCGCAGGGCGACGGATGGTGGCACGCACCCCGTCCGCTGACCGAGCCCGCCGAGGGCCGTGCCGATCAGCCCGTCGACTACGGCTTTTTGATCGACGGTCAGGGGCCCTTCCCCGACCCCTGCTCCCGGCACCAGCCGAACGGCGTGCACGCGAAGAGCCGCACGTTCGATCCCGGCGCGCACGTCTGGCAGGACAGCGCCTGGACCGGCCGCCAGCTGGCCGGCAGCACGATCTATGAGCTGCACCTCGGCACCTTCACCACGGAGGGCACCCTCGACGCCGCGGCGGGCCGGCTGGCCCACCTGGCCTCGATCGGCGTCGACTTCGTGGAGCTGCTCCCGGTCAATGCCTTCAACGGCACCCACAACTGGGGCTACGACGGGGTGCTCTGGTACGCCGTGCACGAGGGCTACGGCGGACCGGCTGCCTACCAACGGTTCGTGGACGCCTGTCACCAGGCCGGAATCGGCGTCATCCAGGACGTGGTCTACAACCACCTCGGCCCGAGCGGCAACTACCTGCCGCAGTTCGGTCCGTACCTGAACGAGAGGGGCGACACGGGCTGGGGCTCCTCTCTCAACCTCGACGGCGCCGACTCCGACCCGGTGCGCCGCTACATCATCGACAACGCCCTGATGTGGCTGGGCGACTACCACGTCGACGGACTCAGGCTGGATGCGGTGCACGCCCTGCGGGACGACCACGCCCTGCACCTGCTCGAGGAACTCGCCGCCGACGTCGATGTGTTGAGCGCCACCCGCGGGCGTCCGCTCACCCTGATCGCCGAATCGGACCTCAACGACCCGCGTCTGATCACGCCGCGGGACGCCGGCGGCTACGGGCTCACCGGCCAGTGGAGCGACGACTTCCACCACGCCGTGCACGTGGCGGTCACCGGCGAGACCACCGGCTACTACGCCGACTTCGAGCCGCTCAGCGCCCTCGCGAAGGTGCTCACCCACGGGTTCTTCCACGACGGCACCTTCTCCAGCTTCCGCGGGCGCACCCACGGTCGGCCGATCGACACCGCACGGATGCCGGCCTGGCGCCTCGTCGTCAACAACCAGAACCACGACCAGATCGGCAACCGGGCCACGGGCGACCGCCTCAGTGCGACCCTCGACTCCGGGCAGCTGGCGATCGCCGCCACCCTGACCCTGCTCGGCCCGTTCACGCCCATGCTGTTCATGGGCGAGGAGTGGGGGGCGAGCACACCCTGGCAGTTCTTCACGTCGCATCCGGAACCCGAACTCGGCGAGGCCGTCCGCACGGGCCGGATCGGCGAGTTCGCGCGCATGGGCTGGGACCCGGCCGTGGTGCCCGACCCGCAGGACCCGGCCACGTTCGAGCGGTCGGTGCTGGACTGGGCTGAGGTGTCCCAACCGGCCCACGCGCGCCTGCTCGATTTCTACCGGGCTCTGGGCTGGCTGCGGCGTTCCCGTCCGGACATCACGGACCCGCGCTTCGGCCGGGTCGCGGTCGACGTCGACGATAACGAGCGGTGGCTGCGGCTCTGCCGCGGCGACACCGAAATCCTGGTCAACCTGGGCACGGAGGCTCGTGACGTGCCGACGGATGCCCCGGCGCTACTGGCATCCTTCGCCGCCGTCGGCGACGCGGTCCAGTCTCGCACGCCCACCGCGGTCACCCTCGCACCGCACTCCGTCGCCGTGTTCGGCGCCTCCGAGTAGCCCGCAGTCAACGTTCCCCAGGGCCTCGTGCCTCGCGGCGCACCCTACGGAAACTGGCGCACGTTACACCGTGCGCCAGTTTCTCCAACCTGCGCCGCGAGTGGGCAGAGCTCAGACGGCGCCCGACTATGCCAGGTGGGATGCGGCGGCGTCCGGATCGTCGGCGTCGGGCCGCGTCACCTCTTCCAGCAGCTCGAGCACGTGGCGGTATTCCTTGCCGGTGGCCCGGGTCAGCCCGAGCTCACAGGTGCGGTTGCACGACGCGAATGCCGTGGCGTCCATCGTCGCGACATCGGCCGCCTGCGCCCGGGTGGCGGATTCTGTCAGCTCGGGATGCAGCATGCCGCGGTCCCCGGCGAAGCCGCAGCAGCCCCAGTTATCCGGCACCTGCACCCTCTCGGCCACCCCGCCGGCCAGGGTCTGCAGGGAGTCGTTGATGCCCATCCGAGTGGAAGAACACGTGGGGTGCAGCGCGAGCGAATCGATCTTCTGGTACTCGGGCAGTGACGGCAGGATGCGTTCGGCCGCGAACTGCACGGCGTCGACCACCCGCAGGCGCGGCTCGTTCTGGTCACCCTCGATGGTCGTCCGCAGCCCCTCGGTGCAGGAGGAGGCGTCGCAGATGATGGCGAGCTCGCCGTTCCGGGTCGCCGTGCGCAGCGCCGCGAGGGTTTTGGCCCGCATGGTCGCTTCGCCGGTCTTCAGCCCCTTCGACGACCACGGCGTGCCGCAGCAGAGCCCGTCGATGCCCGCGGGCACGACGAGGGTGATGCCGGCCCGGTCGCAGAGCTGCTCGAAGCTGACCTGCACCCCGGGCGTGCCCGCGGTGGCCGGACCGAACATGGTCTGCACGCAGGCCGGGAAGTAGACGGCTTCCGGCGCCAGGGCCGGCACCGGGCGGGAGCGTCCGCCGCCGCCGCCAGGCAGCTCGCTCGAGTAGAGCGGCAGCGTGTCGGTGCCGAGCACGGCTCGGCCGAGCTTGTTGGGCACCATCAGTACCGGGGCCGGGATCTTGCGCACCACAGTGAGGGCCAGCCCGGCGCCGCGGGTGACCGCACCCCAGTTCTTGGCCGCGGTGTTCCAGACGCCGTTGATCAGCGGTCCGGTCTCGCCGCGCCGGATCTGCTTCATCATGGTGCCGGTGTTGATGTTGACCGGGCAGGCGGTCTGGCACATGCCGTCGACCGCGCAGGTCTCCACGCCGTCGTAGACGAAGTCCTTCTCCAGCTCGGCGGCCAGAGCCAGGTCACCGCTCCGGCGGGCCTGTTCGATGGCGCGCAGGGTGACGATGCGCTGGCGGGGGGTCAGGGTCAGGTCCCGGCTGGGGCAGACGGGTTCGCAGTAGCCGCAGGAGACGCAGCTGTCGACCACCTCGGCTACGGGCGGCACCAGCTTGATGTCACGAAGGTGAACCTCAGGGTCGTCGTTCATCAGCACGCCGGGGTTGAGCATCCCGGCGGGGTCGAACAGCACCTTGAGCTGCCGCATGACTTCGTAGAGCTCGTCGCCGTACTGGCGCCGCACATACGGAGCCATCACCCGGCCGGTGCCGTGCTCGGCCTTGAGCGAGCCGCCCTCGCCGAGCACCAGGTCCACCATGTCCTCGGTGAAGGCGCTGTAGCGCTCTAGCTCGGTTGTGCCGGTGAAACCGTCGGTGAGCATGAAGTGGATGTTGCCGTCCTTGGCATGGCCGAAGATCACGCTATTGCGGTAGCTGTACTTGTCGAACAGACGGATCAGCTCCACGCAGGTGCGGCCGAGCGCGGCCACCGGCACGACGACGTCCTCGAGCAGCGCCGTGGTGCCCTGCGGGCGGGCGCCGGCGACGGATGCGTAGAGCCCCTTCCGCAGATGCCACAGCTGGGCACGGGTCGCAGAGTCCGCGCTGAACTTCACCGGGGCGCTGAGCCCGAGCCCCGGCATAATGGTCAGGCCCGCGCGCTGGAGCTCCTGCAGCGATTCGGGGTTGTCGGTCTGGTACTCCATCAGGAGGGCGGCGTGGTCGCGCACCGCGAGGTCGCGCACGACCGGGGGTACGTCGTCCAGGCCCTGGCCGACCTTGAGCGACAGGGCGTCCATCAGCTCCAGGGTGGCCGCCCCGGTGCCCACCAGGGCTGGCAGGGCCGCGTTGGCGGTCTCCAGGTCCGGGAAGACCAGCAGGCCGGTGACCGTGTGGGTCGGCCGCGGGACGGTGCGGAAGACCGCCTCCGCGACGAACCCGAGGGTGCCCTCGCTGCCCACGATCAGGTGCGCCAGGATGTCGACGGGCCGGTCGAAGTCCAGCAGGGAGTTCAGGCCGTAGCCCATGGTGTTTTTCATCGAGAACTGGTGACGGATGGTCGAGACGGAGGCCGGGTTGCCGGCAACCCGCTTGGCGAGGCGCAGCAGGCCCTCGTGCAGCTCGGGTTCGAGGGCGCGGAGGCGCGCGTCGGCATCCGCCGCCCCGGTGTCGACGACGGTGCCGCTGGGCAGCACCACCGTGATCGATTCCAGGGTCTGGTAGGCGTTGTCGACGGTGCCGCAGGCCATACCGGAGGAGTTGTTGGCCACGACGCCGCCGATGGTGCAGGCGGATTCGCTCGCCGGGTCCGGGCCGAATTTGCGGCCGTACTGCGCCAGGCGGGCGTTCAGGGCGCGCACGGTGACGCCGGGCTGAACCCGCACCCGGGCGCCGTTGTCCTGCACCTCGATCTGTTTGAAGTTGCGGCGCACGTCGACGAGCACGCCGTCGGTGAGTGCCTGGCCGCTCAGGCTGGTACCGCCGGAGCGGAACGTGAGCGGCACACCCTGCGCCCGACTGGCGCGCAGCAGCTTGCCGACCTCGTCCGCGTTGGCGGCCACGACGACCGCCTGCGGCACCAGCAGGAAGTGCGAGGCGTCGTGGGCGTTGGCGTGCAGGTCGATCGCCCGGGTCTTCACCTGGGCCGGGTCGGACACCGCGGCGCGGAGGGCACCCAGCATCCCGGCGGATGCAGGCACCGCTGTGGGACCGGAGACGGTCGCCGAGGGGGTGACCACCGTGCCGCGGCGGGCCATTACGGCACCATCCAGCCGAGGACCGGGGTGGACTGCAGCACGATCAGGACCGTGATCAGCACGAGGAGCCCCAGGCTCCATCCGACGAGCTTGCGGAAGAGCAGGCTCTCCGCACCCACCAGGCCGACGGCGGCGGCCGCCACGGCCAGGTTCTGCAGCGAGAGCATCTTGCCGAGCACACCGGCCGACGAGTTGGCGGCGGCCATCAGCACAGGTGACAGGCCGGTCGCGTTGGCGGCGGTGACCTGCAGCTGCCCGAAGAGCGCGTTGGACGAGGTGTCGGAGCCGGTCAGGGCCACGCCGATCCATCCGATCAGGGGGGAGATCACGGCGAAGAATACGCCGGCGGTGGCCAGGTAGGCGCCGAGGGAGGCGGTCTGGCCGGACAGGTTCATCACGAACGAGAGGGCGAGCACGGCGGTAACGGTGACGATGGTCCAGCGCAGCTGCACGAGGGTGTCGCCGTAGATCTTGAGGCCCTGGCGGAACGAGACCCTGTAGAGCGCCATGGTGAGCAGGCCGGAGAAAAGCAGCAGGGTGCCGGTGGCCTTGAAGTGGTCGAGCTTGAACATCGTGGCCGGAACCGGGTCGCCGGCGGCGTCGGTCACGTTCAGTCCGGGCCAGGCGAAGGTGACGCTGCCCACGACGCTGAGCCAGGCCTTGATGGCCGGGATCTGCGCGATCGAGAAGATGCCCATGATGATCAGGTACGGGGCGATGGCCTTCCACACCTGGCGCGGTTCCGGGCGGGTGTTGTCGTTCAGGTCAGGGCTGTCGGCAGAGCGTCGCGCCGACTTGAGCGCGGTGGTGGGGGTGCTGCGCATGGCGGATGCGGGGACCGCGGCGCCCACGGTCGTGCTCACCAGGTTCTCGGCACCGGACAGTTCGACGTCGTCGTTCAGTCCCATGGATTCGGCCGGCTGCCAGAAGCGCAGCATGACCAGGACGGCGGCCACGGTGGCGACGGCGGCCACGACATCCGTCAGCTCGACGGCGAAGAAGTTGGCGGTGACGAACTGGGCCAGTCCGAAGACGAGTCCGGCGACCACGGCCACCGGCCAGGTCTGCTTGACGCCGCGCTTGCCGTCGACGATGAAAACGAGGATCAGCGGAACGATCACGGCGATGAACGGCGTCTGGCGGCCGGCCATCGACGCGAGGTCCTGGATCGGCAGGCCGGTGACGCCGTTGAGGGCGATGATCGGGGCGGCCATGGCACCGAACGCCACCGGGGCCGTGTTGGCCAGCAGCGACACCATGGCGGATTTGAGGGGTTTCATGCCCGCGGCCATCAGCATGGCGGCGGAAATGGCAACCGGGGCGCCGAATCCGGCGAGGGACTCGAGTAGTGCGCCGAAGCAGAAGGCGATCAGGATGGCCAGGATACGCAGGTCGTTGGAGATGGAGCGGATGGTGCGGCCCAGCACCTCGAACCAGGGGGTGGCCACGGTGAGCTTGTAGATCCACAACGCGTTGACCAGAATCCAGAGAATCGGGAAGAGGCCGTAGAAGACGCCGGCGGCCGTGGCGCTCAGCGCTTGGCCGACCGGCATCTGCCAGCCGACGACGGCGAGCACGACCGAGAGGAGCAGGCTGACCAGAGCCGCCTTGTGCGCCTTGACCCGGAACACGCCGAGAAGGACGAACAGGAGAATCAGCGGCAATGCGGCGCAGATGGCCGACAGGACGAGGGATCCAAGAATCGGATCGAGTATCTGTTGAAAGATTGGGTCTCCACACTGAGGTCGTGGTCACGCCGTCGTGACACTTCATCAGTTGTATAGCAAGTATGCAAGTAAGTCAATATATATTGTGTTTTTGTCTGTCAAGATGAGAACACAATTTAGGAAAGGCAGGTCCCGTGACAGCGCGCGTAACGGCAACGTCGATCGTGGATGCCATCGCGAACGACCTGCGAACCCGAATCCTTGAAGGGGAATTGACCTCCGCCACGGCCCTGACCGAGACCGATATGGCCGCGAGCTACGACGTCGCCCGCCCCACGGCGAAGGCGGCGATCGAGAAACTCGTCGCTGAGGGACTGCTGGTGCGCGGGGCGCACAAGAGCGCCCGCGTCGCCGAGCTCGGACCGGACTCCGTGCGCGACATCTACCAGGCCCGCGCCTACCTCGAAAGCGAGGTGCTGCGCCGCCTGGCCCTCACCTGCACCGTCCCCGAGGAGGCCGTGCAGGCCAACCTCGACATCGCGGCCGTGGCTGGCGGCTCCGCCCTCGACGTCGTGGAACCCGATATGCGTTTCCACACCAGTCTGATCGACGCCGTCGGCAACGAGCGGATCAGCCGGATGTACCGTTCCCTGGTTAGCGAGGTACGCCTCTGCATGGTGCGGGTGCAGTCGCTGAACCTGCTCGACACCGCGTTGATCCAGGCCGAACACCAGCGCCTGCTCGAGCTGATCGGGGAGGGCGATGGCGCCGCGGCTGCCGAGTTGCTCGACGAACACCTCGCCCGTGCCCGCGAACGCCTCGCCGCGGCAATCGGCGGCGAAGCCGGCCCGGAGGCACACCTCCCATCATCCCTGCACCGGGTCTGAGTCCCCCAGACGCCATGGGCTACTTTCTCGCACCATCCACCCGGGTTGCCCTGTCGCGCCTGGTGACCCTCGACACGGCCCCGGGCTCGGCGCCGCTCGAGCGGTTGCGGGCCATCCGTTCCCTGCTCTTCGAGCTCGACGCCGACCCAGCCACCCTGGTAGGTGTGCGCGACGCCCTCAGCGGGGGAGCGGACTGGGACGAGATCGCCGACGCCGCCGGTTTGAAACCGGCCGCCGCGAAGTGGCGCTGGAGCGGCACCGATTCGGAGATCGCCGCCCGGCAGGCGGCCGGACGCAAGCGGTCCGCACGTCCCAGCGCCGTGCCCACCGATCTGCCTGGGCTGTCCGTGTCCGAGGCTGCTGCGCAGCTGGGGGTCACCGCCCAGGCGATCTACCTGAAGCTGAGCCGCGGCAAGCTCGCCGGCCGAACCGTCGAACTCCCCGACGGGCGAAGCTACAAACGGGTCTTTCTCAACGAAGACCCGGATGCCCGCCTTGACCGCGCCGAATCGGCAGCAGACAATGACCCCACCGCTTCCCCCCGATGCACTTTGACGACGGAGCCCTCACCATGACTGATTTCTCCTCGACCAGCACGCCCACCCGGTCGATGCCCCTGTCCGATCAGACCGAGACGCTCAAGCCCCTTGAAGAGCCCCAGACGACCGAGGCCCAGCCCGCGCCCAGGCGCGTAGCGCACCTCACGACCACGTCCGGCCAGCGCACCGCGCTGGTCGTCCTGGTCGGAATCATAGCCCTTGCCGTGGCCTTCATCGTGATGCTTTTGGTGGGGGTGTCGAGCGAGAGCATCAACGCCCTCGCCGTATTCGCCACGCCCATTGCCTCGATGGTGGCCGCCTATTACGGCATCACCCTGAGCATCCAGCAGGTGCGCAGCGAACGCGCCGAGAAAGAAAAGGCTATCGCCCGAGCGGATGCCGCCGACGCCGCCAGCCGCGAGACCGAGGTCTGGGCCGCCCAGATGGAATCCGGCCTGCGCGTCGCGATGGCCCAGCTCGGCGCCGCGCGTATCGGCACCGAGGCGGTCGAGAAGGCTGCAGGCACCCCCGACGGCTTCTTCTGACCGGGGTTCGATCACTCGAAGCCTCCCAGTTTCGGCTAGCCGGCCTCCTTCTCGGCGGTGCCGTTCCGCACGCGCACGATGGTCCCCCAGCAGGCGACGGTCGTCAGCATGAGCGCTCCCAGCGCTCCTAACGCGAGCGGCGAGAGGGCGAAGGCGAGGGGCAGCGCCAGCAGCAGTAGTGCGATTCCCGTGACATGGGAGATCAGCACCTCCCGGGCCACGACGAATCGGAACAACGCCAGCCCCAGCAGGTACAGCAGAGGCCCGCCGGTGATGGCGACGGCCGTCGAAAAAATGACCGGGTCATCCGGATGCGCCAGGATCTCCTTGACGCCGACCGAGCTCAGAACAATGCCGGCGATGAGCATCGCATGTACATAGGTATACGCGAGCCGGGCGAGCCGGCCGGGGTCGGCGGCATCGGCGAGGGCTTTGCTGCCCGCGTACTCGCTGTGGTCGAAGTACAGCCACCACATGGCCGCTCCACTCACGAAGGCCAGCAGCAGGCCGAGCACACCCGGCACCGACACGTCCTGATCGACGAAGGCGAAGCCCGTCACCAGAAATGATTCGCCGAGTGCGATGATGACGAACAGGGCGCTGCGCTCCGCGATGTGCGGACCGGAGAGCTCGCCGTCGCCGGGAGTGGCCCGGCCGAGGCCCGGCACCGGGAAACCGAGCTTCGCGGAAACGAACTCGATCCCGAGTGCGGTGGCCCAGAGCAGCAACCGGTAGTCGGCCGGGAGCAGGCCGCCGAGAATCCAGAAGAGCCCGGCCACGGCGAGCCAGAGGAAGATCCGCACGAAGGCGCGGAAGAGGGCGCGATCGTGGAGCGCGAGGGCGAGCGCCATGAAGGCCGTTCGGCCCAGCTGCAGGGTGACGTAGGCCACGGCGAAGAGGAATCCCCGGTCGCCGAATGATTCGTAGATCGAGACGCTCACCACCAGCCCGACCAGGGAGAGGCCGATCACGACCCCGCGCACAGGCAGGCGGGCCGGATCGAGCAGGTTGGTCACCCAGGTGGTGTGCACCCAGATCCACCACAGGGCGAGCACCAGGATGACGGACTCGGCGGCTCCCTGCCAGGACTGGTTCTCGTAGAGGTGGCGCGACAGCTGGGTCAACGCGAACACAAAGATCAGGTCGAAGAACAGCTCGATGTAGGTGACCCGATCCGCCAGGTCGGGCCGATCCGGGCGCATCAGATTGAGCCGGAGGCCAAAACGGCCGGCGGGGCGGCGACCGGTGCCGGGAGCGGAGGGGACGGTGCTGGGCGTTGCGTTCACGCACCCAGTCTGCCTCAGTCCGGCAGATGTTTGGGAGGCGGTATGGCGGCCTCCCGTGTTGCCCTGATGGGACTTTCTATGACATTCTTTTACAAAACGAACGGTCAGTTAGTAAACACGGCGATCAAAGGTGATGAAGCCATGCCCGAAGCATTCCTAGTTGATGGTGTTCGAACTCCTATCGGCCGATACGGCGGGGTGCTGGCCGGCATCCGCCCCGACGACCTGGCCGCCATCGTGCTTGCCTCGGTCGTGTCCCGGTCCGGGCTGGATCCCACCCTCCTTGACGAGGTCGTCCTCGGCGCCGCCAACCAGGCCGGCGAGGACAACCGCAACGTCGCCCGCATGGCCGTGCTCCTGGCCGGTCTCCCCGACAGCGTGCCGGGGATCACGGTCAACCGGCTCTGCGCATCCGGCCTGTCCGCCGTGCACCTGGCCGCCAACATGATCAAGGCCGGCGAAGCAGACCTCGTGATCGCCGGCGGCGTCGAATCGATGACCCGCGCACCCTGGGTTCTCGCCAAGCCGGAGAAGGCGTTCGCTAAGCCGGGCGAGATCGTCGACACCTCGATCGGCTGGCGCTTCACGAACCCGCGCCTGCAAGCGCGCGACAAGGCCACCTTCTCCATGTCGGAGACGGCGGAGGAGGTCGCCGCCCTCGACGGCATCAGCCGGGCGGATGCCGACACGTTCGCCCTCCGCTCGCACCGGCTGGCACTCGAGGCGCAACGTGACGGCATCTTCACGCCCGAGATCGTGGGTGTTCCCACCCGCGCCGGACTGATCGAGATCGACGAGGGCCCCCGAGCCGACACCACGCTCGAACGCCTCGCCGGGCTGCGCTCGGTCGTGCGGACGGGCGGCATCGTCACGGCCGGCAACGCCAGCTCCCTGAACGACGGGGCCTCCGCCATCGTTGTGGCGAGCGAGGCGGCCATCGAGCGTCTGGGGCTGACGCCCCGCGCCCGGGTGGTAGGCGGAGCCAGCGCCGGCGTCGCCCCGGAGACCATGGGCCTCGGCCCGGTCCCCGCCACCCAGAAGCTGCTGCACCGCCTGGGACTGACCATCGGTGACGTTGACGCCGTCGAACTCAATGAGGCGTTCGCGACCCAGTCTCTGGCCTGCATCCGCCGGCTCGGCCTCGACCCGGAAATCGTCAACCGGCACGGCGGCGCCATCGCCCTCGGGCACCCGCTCGGGTCGTCCGGGTCCCGTATCCTGATCACCCTGTTGGGGCGCATGGAGCGCGAGGGTGCCCAACGCGGCGTGGCCACCATGTGCGTGGGCGTCGGGCAAGGTTCCTCCCTGCTGGTGGAGCGCGTCTAGATGTCGCGCGAGTTCACGACGCTGCTGGTCGACGAGCGGCCCGACCGGGTGCATGTGCAGCTCGACCGACCGGCCGTGCGCAACGCCATCGACCAGACCATGATCGACGAGTTGCACCTGGTCTGCGCCGACCTCGAGCAGGAACCCCGCATCCTGATCCTGTCTGGCACGAACGGCGTCTTCGCCTCCGGGGCCGATATCGCCCAGTTGCGGGAACGCCGGGCCGAAGACGCCCTGAACGGGATCAACTCGACCCTGTTCGGCCGGATCGCCCGCCTGCCGATGCCCGTGATCGCCGCCATCGACGGCTGGGCGCTCGGCGGCGGGGCCGAGCTGGCCTACGCCGCCGACTTCCGGATCGCCTCCACGACCGCCCGGCTCGGCAATCCGGAGACGGCCCTCGGCATCATCCCGGCGGCCGGAGCGCTGTGGCGGCTGGCCGCGCTGGTCGGCGAACCCGTGGCCAAGGAGATCATCCTGGCCGGGCGCATCCTGAACGCTTCCGAGGCGCTGGCGGTGCACCTGGTCACCGAGGTGCACGAGTCGGACGTCCTGCTCGAGGCAGCGCACGCGCTGGCCGACCGGATCGCCAAGCAGGACCCGTTGGCCACCCAGCTGGCCAAGGAGGTCTTCCATGTTCCCGCCGCGGAGCATCCCCTGGCCGACAACGAGGCCCAGGCGCGCCTGTTCGAGTCCGACCAGAAATTCACCCGAATGACCGCATTCCTGGAGGGGAAGAAGCGATGACGCTCAGCACCGTGTCCGCAAAGGCCCAAGCCGCTCAGTCCGTGCCAGTGCCGCTCCAGGTCGGCGTGCTCGGCGGAGGCCGCATGGGCGCCGGCATTGCGCACGCGTTCCTGATGGCCGGGGCCCGTGTCACCGTCGTGGAGCAGGGAGACGACGCGGCTGCCGCCGCCCGCGACCGGGTCCTGACCGCCATCGACAAATCCCTCAGCCGCGGTAGCGTGACCGCGAGCCGCGCCGAGCTCGGCGACCGGCTGACCGTGACAACGGATGCCGCCGCGTTCGCCGGCTCCGGCCTCGTCGTCGAGGCCGTTCCCGAGATCGTGGCGCTGAAGACGCAGGCGCTCCGCCTGGTGGAGGCGCACCTCGCCCCCACCGCCTGGCTGGCGTCCAACACCTCCTCGCTGTCGATCACCGATCTGGCCGAGACGCTGGACCGCCCGGACCGGTTCATTGGACTGCACTTCTTCAACCCGGTGCCGGTCTCGACCCTGATCGAGGTCGTCACGGGGGAGCGCACCGACCCGGAGCTCGCCCGGCTCGCCCAGGACTGGGTGTCCTCGCTCGGGAAGACGCCGATCCTGGTGCGGGACTCGCCCGGCTTCGCCAGCTCCCGCCTCGGCGTCGCGATTGCGCTCGAGGCGATCCGCATGGTCGAGGAGGGCGTGGCCAGCCCCGAGGCCATCGACACGGCCATGGTTCTTGGCTACAAGCATCCGGTCGGGCCTCTCCGCACGACCGACATCGTCGGCCTCGACGTTCGCCTCGGCATCGCCGAACACCTGCACGAAACCCTCGGCGACCGGTTCGCCCCGCCGCAACTGCTACGCGACCTTGTCGCACGCGGTGACCTCGGACGCAAAAGCGGCCGCGGCTTCTTCGATTGGAAGGACGCATGATGACACTTCTCAGCAACGGCACCAGCACTGACACTGGCCCCGACACGAGCTCTGACACGGTCGTTCCCAGCTACGTTCTCGACTCCTGGTGGACCCCGGACACCGATGTGGTCGCCCAGCGTGTCCTCGACGCGAGCACCGGGGCCGAGGTCGCCCGGGTCAGCAGCGACGGGCTCGACCTGGCCGCCGTGGTCGAACACGCCCGCACGGTCGGCCAGGCCTCGCTCGGGAAACTGACCTTCCACCAGCGTGCCATCCTGCTCAAGAAGCTGGGACAGTACCTGGGCGGGGTCAAGGAGGAACTCTACGCGCTCTCCGCCCGCACCGGCGCCACCCGCTACGACTCGATGGTCGACATCGACGGCGGCATCGGAGTGCTGTTCACGCTGTCCTCCAAGGGCCGGCGCGAGATGCCCAACAGTCAGGTTTACATCGACGGCGACGTCGAGGCGCTCTCCCGCGACGGCTCCTTCAGCGGTCAGCACATCTACACCCGCATTCCCGGAGTCGCCTGCCAGATCAACGCCTTCAACTTCCCGGTCTGGGGCATGCTTGAGAAGCTGGCCCCGGCGTTCATCGCCGGCGTGCCGACGATCGTCAAGCCCGCGACGCCCACCGGGTACCTGACCGAGGCGGTCGTGCGTCACATCCTGGCGTCCGGCATCCTGCCCCTGGGCGCCCTGCAGCTGATCTCCGGCAGCGCCAGGGACCTGATCGACCACCTCGACTACCGCGATCTGGTGGCGTTCACCGGGTCGGCCGGCACCGCCCGCACCCTCAAGTCCCACCCGAACGTGGTCGAGGGCGGCGTGCGCTTCACGTGCGAGACCGATTCGCTCAACGCCGCGATCCTGGGCCCGGACGCCGCGGCCGGCACGGCCGAGTTCGACGCCTACGTCGCCTCCGTAGTGACCGAGATGACCAGCAAGGCCGGTCAGAAGTGCACCAGCATCCGCCGGCTGATCGTGCCGGCGGGCCGCCGCGACCAGGTCGTCGCGGCCGTCTCCGAACGGATGGCCCGCCGCGTCACCCTCGGTGACCCGCGCGCCGAGGGGGTCACCATGGGGCCCCTCGCCAGCACCGGGCAGCGCGACGAGGTGCTCGCCAGCGTCGCCCGCCTGATCGACGGCGGCGGACGCATCGTGATGGGCTCGGCGGACGCCCCGACCGGAACCGACCCGGGCGGCGCCTTCGTCGCCCCCATCCTGCTGGCCTTCCACGACCCGGAGAGCCCGGCCGTGCACGAGATCGAAGCCTTCGGCCCGGTGGCCTCCATCATCGAGTACACCGACCTGGACCACGCCATCGCGCTGGCCGCGCGCGGCGGCGGCTCACTGGTGACGACCGTGGCCACTCACCACCCCGATATCGCGCGTACGCTCGTGCTCGGGATCGCAGCGCACCACGGCCGGGTGCTGATGCTTGACCGGGTCGATGCGCGCAGCAGCACGGGCCACGGATCGCCCGTTCCGCACCTCGTGCACGGCGGACCCGGGCGGGCCGGCGGCAGTGAAGAGCTCGGCGGCATCCGTTCGGTGCTGCACCACATGCAGCGCACGGCTATCCAGGGCTCGCCCGACATGCTGACCGCCATCACGGGGGAGTGGCACGCCGGTGCCGCGGTGCGAACGGGCATCCACCCGTTCCGAAAGTCCCTGGCCGAGTTGCGGGTGGGCGACCAGACCCAGAGCGGACCGCGCGTGGTCACTCTGGCCGACATCACGGCATTCGCCGAGGCCACCGGCGACAAGTTCTACGCGCACACGGACCCCGAGGCGGCGGCGGCGAACCCGTTCTTCCCCGGGATCGTCGCGCACGGCTACCTGCTGGTGTCCTGGGCGGCCGGGTTGTTCGTGGATGCGGCCCCCGGGCCGGTGCTCGCGAACTCCGGGCTGGAGAAGCTGCGGTTCGTCACCCCGGTGTCGCCCGGCGACAGCATCCGGGTCACCCTGACGGCCAAGCGGATCACCCCGCGCGAGACCGAAGAGTACGGCGAGGTCTGCTGGGACGCCGTGCTGCACAACCAGAACGATGAGGTCGTCGCCACCTACGACGTTCTCACCCTGGTCGCCAAGGAGTAACCCCCGGGCACCAGCTGAGAGCGCCACAGGCGGAGCGCCAGGTCGGGTGTCGAACGAATTCGACGGAGATTATGGCTCTCCTGCTTCATCTGTGGGTGTTGCGGAGCGCCTTAACGGCCGCACGCCGCTTCCTGTCTAGGTTTCTGACT
>NZ_SOGZ01000027.1:0-80557 GCF_004403145.1 Cryobacterium sp. TMT1-62
ACCGGGCGGGCGCCGGCAGCCGGGCGGGCGCCGGCAGCCGGCCCGGCGCACGGCGGCATCCGGACCACGAGACGGCGGCACCATCCAGGCCCCCCGGACGACCCCGTTCCTAGCCCTGTAGATAATATACGATCTGTGATACCGTTTCGAGATCGCACGATTCCAGCACCACACAGGGAAATACAAAGGGGTATTCCATGGCATTGACGACCGACCGAGCGAGCGCCGCGAAAGCGACCGCCGCGAAACGACACGAGGAACGCCGGGTCCTCGCAGGCACCATGGTGGGCACCACCATCGAGTGGTACGACTTCTTCATCTACGCGCAGGCCGCCGGCCTCGTGCTGGCCGGGCTGTACTTCGCCCCGCTCGCCAACGACAACGCCGGTCTGGCGCAGCTCGTGGCCTGGGCCTCCCTCGGCATCAGCTTCCTCTTCCGCCCGCTGGGCGCGGTCGTGGCCGGCCACCTCGGTGACCGCCTCGGCCGCAAGGCCATGCTCGTGCTGACCCTCGTCATCATGGGCGCGGCCACGGCACTGATCGGCCTCCTGCCGACCTTCGAGCAGATCGGCGTCTGGGCGCCGATCCTGCTGATCGTGCTGCGCATCCTGCAGGGCTTCTCGGCCGGCGGGGAATGGGGCGGTGCCGCCCTGATGTCGGTTGAGCACGCCCCGGTCAACAAGCGCGGATTCTTCGGCGCGTACCCGCAGATCGGCGTGCCGACCGGGCTCATCCTCGCCACCGGCGTCATGCTCCTGGTGACCAGCACGATGAGCGAGGAGGCCTTCCTCGCCTGGGGCTGGCGCATCCCGTTCCTCGTCTCGGTGCTGCTTATCGTGGTCGGCTTCATCATTCGCCGCTCGGTCGACGAGAGCCCCGTCTTCAAGGAGATGCAGGATCGCAAGAAGGAATCGGCCGCCCCCCTCCGCCAGCTCTTCCGCGGCCACTGGCGCCAGGTCATCCTGACCGCCCTGATCTTCATCGCCAACAACGCCGCCGGCTACCTGTTGATCGCGTTCTTCTCCTCCTACGCCACCAAGCCGGTCGAGGCCGGCGGCCTGGGCATGGAACGCTCCCCCGTGCTGCTGGCCAGCACCATCGCCGCCGCGTTCTGGCTCGCGTCGACGATGATCGGCGGCATCCTCTCCGACAAGATCGGGCGCATCCGCACGTTCCAGTTCGGCTACGCCTGGCTGTTCCTCTGGGCCATCCCGATGTTCCTGCTGATCGACACCGGCGAGATCCTCTGGTTCACGGTGGCGCTCGTCGTGCTGGCCAGCGGGCTCGGCTTCTCGTACGGTCCACAGGCGGCGCTCTACGCGGAGATGTTCCCGGCTCAGGTACGCTACTCGGGCGTGTCCATCGGCTACGCCATGGGTGCCATCCTCGGTGGGGCGTTCGCTCCCCTGATCGCGCAGCTGCTGCTGGACGAGACCGCCTGGTCACCGTCGATCGGCATCTACATCATGGTGCTGGCCACGATCTCCTTCGTCGCGGTCTCCGTGGTGAAGGAAACCCGTGGAGTCCCGCTCGGCATTTCCCAGCACGACTAGAAAGCCGCAAAACATGCCGAACTCGACCTCCGTGGGCGCCGCCGACGTCACCGCAAGCAACAGCGCAAGCACCAGCGCGACCGGCAGCGCAAGCAACAGCGCGGGTATCAGCGTCACCGCCACCACCGATCTCGCCACACCGGGCAAGATCATTGCGGTGCACCTCAACTACCCGAGCCGGGCCGCCCAGCGCGGCCGCACGCCGGAGCAGCCGTCGTACTTCCTCAAGCCGGCGTCGTCGCGGAGTTCCAGCGGCACGCCGGTGGAACGGCCCGACGGATGCGAGCTGCTGGTGTTCGAGGGCGAGATCGCGCTGGTGATCGGGCGCCGCACCCGCGGCGTCTCGCCCGAGGAGGGCTGGGCGGCGGTCTCGCACGTGACCTGTGCCAACGACTTCGGCGTGTACGACCTGCGCTACGCCGACAAGGGCTCGAACCTGCGCTCGAAGGGCGCCGACGGCTTCACCCCCATCGGGCCGACACTGCTGCCGGCGGCCGGCCTCGACCCGGCAGCGCTGCGCATCCGCACCTGGGTCAACGGCACGCTCGTACAGGAGGACACGACCGCCGACCTGCTCTTCGGGTTCGGCCGGCTCGTCGCCGACCTCTCGCAGCTGCTCACGCTCGAGCCCGGCGACCTGATCCTCACCGGCACGCCGGCCGGATCGTCGGTCGTCGTGCCCGGCGACATCGTCGAGGTCGAAGTGGATGCCCCAGGAGCCCCGGGCGCACCCCGCACCGGCCGCCTCGTCAGCCCGATTCGGCAGGGCACGGTGCCGTTCGGCGCGTTCGGGGCCGGCCCGCGGGTCGACGATCTGCAGCGCACCGAGGCGTGGGGTTCGGCGGAGGCGGCCGGGCTCGCACCGGCATCCGTCACCGCACCCACAGCGGAGCAGACGCCCCCGCCGTTCGCCCTCACCCCCGAGCTGAAGGCCCGGATCAACAGTGTGGGCACCGCCACCCTCAGCGCCCAGTTGCGCAAGCGCGGGCTCAACTCGGTGTCGATCGACGGCCTCGGCTCGACCCGGCCGGGCGCCCGTCTCGTCGGCCGGGCCCGCACACTCCGGTACATTCCGGCGCGGGAGGACCTGTTCGAGTCGCACGGCGGCGGCTACAACGCCCAGAAGCGCGCCTTCGACTCGCTCGGACAGGGCGACGTGCTCGTGATCGAGGCCCGCGGCGAGCGCGGCACGGGCACGGTCGGCGACATCCTCGCCCTGCGCGCCCAGATGCGCGGCGCGGCCGGCATCGTGACGGATGGCGGTGTGCGCGATCTCGCGGCCGTCACCGCCCTGGAGATCCCGACCTACCACGCCGGACCGCACCCTGCCGTGCTCGGACGCCGGCACGTGCCGTGGGACACGGACCTGACCGTGGCCTGCGGCGGGGCATCCGTGCAGCCCGGCGACGTGATCGTCGGGGACGCCGATGGGCTGATCGTGATCCCGCCGCACCTGGTTGAGGAGGTGGTCGCCGCAGCCATCGTGCAGGAGCGCGAGGAGACCTTCATCGCCGCCATGGTCACGGCCGGGCACGGCGTCGACGGGCTCTACCCGATGAACGCCGAGTGGAAGGCCCATTATCGGGTCTGGCTGGAGGAGCAGGCATGACGGCCTCGGTCTCGACAGGATCGACTGGATCGACTGGATCGACAGGCTCGGCGGGCTCGACTGGCGTTGCGACTGGCTCGACCACCGGCGTCTCGACCACCGGCGCGGAGGCGTCGCTGAGCAAGGCGCAGCTCGCCCACCGGTGGATCCGGGCCCGCATCTCCGACGGCAGCTTCAGCCCGGGCTACCGCCTGGTGCTCGGGCAGATCGCCCGGGAGATCGGTGTCAGCACCGTGCCGGTGCGGGAAGCCATCCGACTGCTGGAGGCAGAGGGGCTGGTCACGTTCGAGCGCAACGTCGGCGCCCAGGTGGCCATGCTCGACGTCACCGAGTACACCCACACGATGCAGACGCTGGCCCTCGTCGAGGGCTACGCCACCGCCCTGTCGGCGCCGCGGCTCGACCCGGAGACGCTGCTGCGCGCCCGGGAGATCAACGCGGAGATGGACGAGTGCCTGCACCACTTCGACCCGGTGCGTTTCACCAGCCTGAACCGCGAGTTCCACTCGGCCCTGTTCGAGGCCTGCAGCAATGCGCATATCCTCGACCTGGTGCAGCGGGGCTGGAGCCGGCTCGGCACCCTTCGCGAATCCACGTTCAGCTTCGTGCCCGGTCGGGCGCACGAGTCCGTCGCCGAGCACACCGCGCTGCTCGACCTGATCAAGGACGGCGCCGATCCCCTGCAGATCGAACTGGCCGCGCGCGACCACCGGCTCGGCACCCTGAACGCCTTCCTCGCCCAGCAGCACACCGCCCCCACCGCCTCCACCCCCTAACAGCCAATCCCGCAACTGTTCCCGTAACGGACGACTGTTGCCCGCACACCGGGAACATTCGTCCGATTCGGCAACAGTCGCGGACGCATCCGTTGCCCTCGAAAGGAAGAACAATGAAGTTCCGCACCGACCCGAGTCAGATCACAGGCTCTATCGCGCCCCTGATGAGCCCGTTCACGGCCGACGGCGCCGTCGACCACGCCGGCCTCACCAACCTCGTGAACTGGCAGCTCGCCTCCGGCACGCACGGGATCTCGCTCGGCGGCTCCACCGGCGAGCCGAGCTCGCAGACCATCATCGAGCGTGCCAGCGCGATCCGCACCGTGGCCGCCGCGGTCGGCGACCGGGTGCCGTTCATGCCCGGCACCGGCTCGGCCAAGCTCGACGAGACCCTCGAGCTCACCGCCGCGGCCCAGGACGCCGGCGTCGACGCCGCCCTGATCATCACCCCCTACTACGCCCGCCCCACCCAGGAAGCCCTCTACGTCTGGTACAAGACCGTGGCCGAGGAGTTTCCGGACCTGCCGATCGTCGCCTACAACGTGCCCAGCCGCACCGCCGTGGACATCGCCCCGGAGACCATCGCCCGCCTCTACCGCGATTTCGACAACTTCGTCGGCGTCAAGGAGACCACCAAGGACTTCGAGCACTTCTCCCGGGTGCTGCAGCTCTGCGGCCCCGAACTGCTGGTCTGGAGCGGCATCGAACTGCTCTGCCTGCCTCTGCTAGCCCTCGGCGGCGTGGGATACATCAGCGCCACGAGCAACATCGCCCCGGTCGCGCACGTCGAGATGTACAACGCGTGGATGGCCGGCGACATCGAGACGGCCCGGCGCATCCACTACGGCCTGCACCCACTCGTCGACCTGCTTTTCGTCGAGACGAACCCGGCCCCGGGCAAATGGGTGCTCGAGCAGCGCGGCCTGATCGAGAGCGGCTTCGTGCGCCCGCCGCTGATCACCCCGACGGATGCGGGCATCGCCAAAATGCAGGCGCTCCTGGCCGCCGGCGAGCAGTACCTCTCCCCCGTCGACGGCTTCACTGTCGCCGGCTTCACCCCGAAAGCAGCCTGAGCCATGACCGAGACCGCCGTGACCGACACCACCACCACGAGAACCCGCGCGCAGCACGTGCCCGAGAACCTGCCGTCCCGCATCCAGCACTTCATCGGCGGCCGGTTCGTCGACAGCGTCTCCGGCGCGACCTTCAACGTGCTCGACCCGGTGTCGAACCAGACCTACGCCACCGCCGCAGCCGGCCAGAAGGAAGACGTGGACCTCGCCGTCGCCGCCGCGACCGACGCCTTCGTGGCCGGGCCGTGGCCGAGGATGAAGCCGCGCGAACGCTCCCGCATCCTGAACAAGATCGCCGACGCCGTCGAGGCCCAGGATGCCCGCCTCGCCGAACTCGAGACGTTCGACACCGGCCTGCCGATCACCCAGGCCCTCGGCCAGGCCAAGCGGGCAGCCGAGAACTTCCGCTTCTTCGCCGACCTGATCGTGGCGCAGACCGACGACACCTACCAGGTGCCAGGCAGCCAGATCAACTACGTCTTCCGCAAACCGGTCGGCGTGGCCGGGCTGATCACCCCGTGGAACACCCCGTTCATGCTGGAGAGCTGGAAGCTCGCCCCCGCACTGGCCGCCGGCTGCACGGTCGTGCTCAAGCCGGCCGAGTTCACGCCGCTGTCGGCGAGCCTGTGGGCGGAGATCTTCCGCTCCGCCGGGCTGCCCGACGGGGTCTTCAACCTGGTCAACGGGCTGGGTGAGGAGGCCGGGGACGCGCTGGTCAAGCATCCGGATGTCCCCCTCATCTCGTTCACGGGCGAGACCACCACGGGTCAGACCATCTACCGCAACTGCGCCGCGAACCTCAAGGGCATGTCGATGGAGCTCGGCGGCAAGTCCCCCGCCGTGGTCTTCGCCGACGCCGACCTCGAGGCCGCGCTCGACTCGACCCTGTTCGGGGTGTTCTCGCTCAACGGCGAGCGCTGCACCGCCAGCAGCCGCATCCTGGTGGAACGCCCGATCTACGACGACTTCTGCGCCCGCTATGCGGCCCGGGCACAGAACATCGTCGTCGGCGACCCACACGACCCTGCCACCGAGGTCGGCGCGCTCGTGCACCCCGAGCACTACGCCAAGGTGATGAGCTACGTCGAGATCGGCAAGAGCGAGGGCCGCCTGCTCGCCGGCGGCGGCCGCCCCCAGAACCTGCCGGAGGGCAACTACGTGTCCCCGACCGTGTTCGTGGATGTCGCCCCGACGGCCCGCATCTTCCAGGAGGAGATCTTCGGACCGGTCGTGGCGATCACGCCGTTCGACACCGACGAAGAAGCCCTCGAGCTGGCCAACGGCGTCAAGTATGGCTTGGCCGCATACATCTGGACCAGCAATCTCACCCGGGCGCACACCTTCGCGCAGTCGATCGAGGCGGGCATGGTCTGGCTCAACTCACACAACGTGCGGGACCTGCGCACCCCGTTCGGAGGGGTCAAGGCCTCGGGCCTCGGCCACGAGGGCGGCTACCGCTCGATCGACTTCTACACCGAGCAGCAGGCCGTGCACGTTTCCCTCGGGCCTGTGCACACCGCCCGCTTCGGCGCCCACTGATCTCGGGTCCCCAGTCCCGGGTCCCGACACGCTCGACCACCGACACGCTCGACCACCGCGACATCTCAATGAGGAGGATTCCATGACCACCACCCCCATCCCCACGCCGACCGCGACCCCGCCGGACATCCTGCGCTGCGCCTACATGGACATCGTCGTCACCGACCTGGCCCGCTCGCGTGCGTTCTACGTCGACGTGCTCGGCCTCGTCGTGACCGAGGAGAGCGACACCGAGATCTACCTGCGCAGCTTCGAGGAGTTCATCCACCACAACCTGGTGCTGCGCCAGGGCCCGGTCGCCGCTGTCGCCGCGATGGCCTTCCGGGTGCGCGCCCCCGAAGACGTGGGTTTGGCCGAGGCCTGGTATCAGGAGCTCGGCTGCCGCACCGAACGCCGCATCAACGGGTTCGCAAAGGGTGTCGGTGACTCCGTGCGCGTCGAAGACCCGCTCGGCTTCCCCTACGAGTTCTTCTACTCGGTCGACCACGTCGAACGCCTGGCCTGGCGCTACGACCTGCAGGGTCCCGGCGCCCTCGTGCGCCTGGACCACTTCAACCAGGTCACCCCCGACGTGGGACTCGGCCGCGGCTACCTCGAGGACCTCGGCTTCCGCGTCACCGAGGACATCCAGGACGAAGACGGCGTCACCTACGCTGCCTGGATGCGCCGCAAGGACACCGTGCACGACACCGCCCTGACCGGCGGCGACGGCCCGCGGATGCACCACATCGCCTTCTCCACGCACGAGAAGCACAACATCATCTACATCTGCGACAAGCTCGGCGCCCTGCGGATGTCGGACGTCATCGAGCGCGGCCCCGGCCGCCACGGCGTCTCGAACGCGTTCTACCTCTACCTGCGCGACCCCGACGGCCACCGGGTCGAGATCTACACCCAGGACTACTACACCGGCGACCCCGACAACCCCGTCGTCACCTGGGACGTGCACGACAACCAGCGCCGCGACTGGTGGGGCAACGCGGTCGTGCCGAGCTGGTACACGGATGCCTCACTGGTGCTCGATCTGGACGGCAACCCCCAGCCGGTCATGGCCCGCACCGAGTCCAGCGAGATGGCCGTCACGGTCGGCGCCGACGGGTTCTCGTACACCCGCCAGAACGACGTGGAGCACGGCTTCAAGCTCGGCAATACGCTCTGACACTCACGTGCGGGTGGTGTCAGGCCGTGCGCAGTTCCCCGCGCAGGATCGACTCGCCGGAGTGCTGCGGGTCGCCGTCGTCGGGTTCCGCGGAGACGTCGACCAGCGGGTACTGCGACAGGTCGACGCCGTCGGGGATGGCGAAGCGCCCGGACTCACCGTCGAGCAGTCCGATGCTGATCAGCCCGGACGCATCCGCCTTGATCAGCCACACCTCGCGCAGATCGGTGTCAGCGCTCACCCCGGTGACGTCGAGCACGACCTCCCGGTGGCCGTCGGCCGTCTTCGCGACGTAGGCGCTGCCGGCGGCGTCCCAGCCGGGGTACGGGTCCAGCTGGGCCTCGGCGAGTAGCACCGGCGCGGGTTCCTGCTGCTGTGCGGACTGCCACCAGATGCCGCCGCCGAGGCCGCCGAGCAGCCCGGCGATGCCGGCGGCCACGGCCATCGGCATCCAGTTGCGGCGTCGTGGGAGGGGGCGCAGGGCGGAGCCGATGTCGGTGACCGTGGCGGACGGGGTCTCGACAGGCTCGACCACCGGTGCAGGGGTCTCGACAGGCTCGACCGCTGCAGGGGGCTGGTCCGCTGCCTCGTAGCCGCTGCGCCCAGGGGTGGCGGCCACGGCGTCGGACAGGCCGAGGGCGGCGTGGATACCGGCCCAGACTCGATCGCCGGGCTCCACGAGTTGCACACTGCGCGCGGACCGGCCGACGTGGGCGGTGTGCTGCAGGGCGATGAGTTCCAGGGAGCACTCGGGGCATTCCGACAGGTGCTGGCGTTCGGGTTCGGTGAGGTCGAACTCTGTCATTGCGATGAGAGCGAGGTTTTCCCGGTCAATGTGTGTCATCGTTCGCCTCCAATCTGGTGCGCAGTCTCGAAAGACTTCGGCGGATGTGACTCTTAACGGTGCCGAGCGGCAGTCCGAGGTTATCGGCGATTTGGGTGTGCGTGAGATCGTCGTAGAAGGCCAGCTGCATCACCTGCTGCGGAACGGGTCCGAGCCGGCGAAGTTCGTCGCTCATCAGCACACGATCCGCGATGTCGGCGGATTCGTCGGTCTGGCTGAGCGCGGTGTCGACGAGGACAGCCTCCTCGACCCGCCGCCGTCGTGAGCGGGCCTCGTGGGCATCCGCAACGGTGTGCCGAGTGATCCCGACGAGCCAGGCCGGCAGAGGCGACCGCGACGCATCAAATCCGTCCCGCCCGCGCCAGGCGGCGATGAAGACCTTCTGGGTGACGTCTTCGGCTTCGCCGGGATCGCCGAGCGAACGAACGGCGATCGTGTAGACGAGGGATGACCAGCGGGCGTAGGCCTCGGCGAGCGCACGTTCGTCTCCCGCCCGAAACGCGAGAACGAGCTGGGCGTGGTCGTCTTCGTCGGTGAGTGCCGTCACGTCGTATCGGTTTCCCCCGGTTGGTGAGCGCATCGGGAGGTCGTACATGTCAGACTCCGCCGGAGAGCAAGCCTCGACCACCGTGATGACCAGCATAGCCACCCCTCTGCGTCATGGTGCCTGGGTCATGCGATTGGACTCGCCGAGACGATTACGTTGGACAGATAGGTGCGGGCGTCGTAGTCGAATTCGCCGCCGCAGGTCACAAGGGTGAGCCGGTTGGGACCGGACCGGTCGAAGATCGAGTTCCAGGGCACATCCTGTTTGGCCACGGTTTGAACGGATTCCACGGAATAGCGACGCTCCTGACCGTCGTCGGTGGTCACCACGATCTCGGTGCCCGCACGCGCCGAGGCGAGCTGGGCGAACGGTCCGATGTCGTAAATCAGGGAGTCGACGTGGGCGGCGATCACGGTCGCGCCGGTGGTGCTGGCCGGTGACGGTCCAAAGCGATACCAGGCGGCGAGCGAGGGGTCTTTTGGCAGCTCCATCGCCCCGTCGTCGGCCAGACCGACGGACTCGATGGCCATGTCGATTCCGAGGGAGTCGACTCGGATGGTCTGGGGCGGCCGGGCCTGCGGGGTCTGGTTCTGATCCAGCGAGGAACTGACGGTCGGCACGTCGACCTCGGCGACGGGCAGCGGGGCCGACGGCGTCGGAGTCGGCGCTGCGTTCGTCGGGGGAACGTAGGCCGTGGGCGATGATGTACTCGGGGCGCTGCTGCAGCCCGTGAGCAGGGCAAGAGCCACAGCGAGCACTGTGAAAGTGCCCACTGTGGCTCTCATTGTGGATCTCCCTTTCTGACTGGCGTGACTAGCGGCGAGCCGCGGACAGGCGACGCATACCGACGACGGCGGCGGCGACCAGACCCATCAGCACGGCGGCGAAGCCACCGACCATGAGCCCCATGGAGTCGTCCGCCTGGTTGGTGGCGACGAGACCGGCCTCACCGGCGGGGATGCTGTCCGGGTTGGAGTGAAGCCCGTCGATGGTCTGAACGGCCAGGGCCAGGTTCTTGTCGGTCAGGCTGCCCCACGCGTAGACGATCGTGTTCGTGCCCTCTGCGACGTTGACGTCTGCCGGGCCGATCACCGGGTCAGTCGTTCCGGTTGCGGCGACGGCGGCCGAGATGGTGCCGGCCGGCAACGTGAGCACGGATTCCTTCGGGTTCATTAGGGCGGTGATCGCGACGGCTCCGTTGGCGAGAACATCGACCGCGGGGGCTGCTGCCACGTGGCGAACCGTCAGGCGGCCCTCCCCGGCGGCGAGCTGCGAGATGTCGTTGGTGAACAGCGACGCCGTGGGCTTGCCGGCCTCGTCGAGGTGCGCGGCGGCGGTGTAGTTCATGCCGGCTTCGAGCGGGAGGTCGACCGGGCCGATGGCAGGTGCGCTGGCATCCGCTGCGTCCGACGCGGTGATGGCCACCTTGTAGGTGCCGGGTGCGAGGTCGAGCGGACCGGCGAGGTCGCCCGGCTTGAAGTCGTCCAGGGTCAGCTTGTCGTTCACGTAGACGTCGACGGTGAGGCCGGGAACTCCGTGGAACACAGACAGCTTCGCGACGTCTTCGGCTGCCTGTGCCGGAGCGAGACCGCCGAGGGCGACGAGAGCACCGAGAGCGCTGGCCGTCATTCCGATCTTGAGGGACTTGTGCATCGTTTCCTCCTGCGTAATGGATCTGTGAGTGGGTCACTCTGAAGAGATTCTTGAAACCTCTATAACCCCTACTTCTCTCGCACGTCCCCAAACGGATGCACATGCATGGAAATCTCTGTAAAACTTTTTTTGCGGGCTGCAGGTCGCGCGCGATTTCATCGGCTCGCCGCGGCGCGATGCAGGGAGATGTCCCGGCGGAAGACCAGCATCACCACCACCAGCGACACGGCCGAGAACGCGGCCCCGCCCGCGAACATCGCCGGGTAGCCGAGCCACGGCTCGAGCAGGGACAGCGCCAACGGCACGAAGAACCCCAGGTAGGTGATGCCGTAGTAGATCGCGGTCAGCCGGGCGAGGTGGTCGGGCGGCGCGATCCGCTGCACCTCCTGCAGCCCCGACACCATCAGCAGGCCGTACGCGGCGCCGAGCAGGGCCGCCGCCGGCAAAATCAGCCAGAGCACGGGTGGGCTCACGGCGACGGATGCGAGCAGCAGCGACCCGACGGTCAGCATCAGCGCGAACATGATGCCTCGGGCATTGTGCCCGGCGGTGATGCGATGGCTGAAGAGCTGCAGCGACGCTCCCGCGACGAGAGCCACCACGCAGAGCAGGGCCGCGAATGCCACCGGCGCGGACGGGATCTCAGTCGCGGCGAGCGCCGGCAGGATGGCGTAGGCGGTCGTGGCCGTTCCGAAGACCCACGGCGCCACCGGCACGATCAGGAGCAGGAACCGCGGGTACGGGGAGATGGCCGGGTGGACGGCCGGCAGGGCCCCGGCCGCGATGCCCCACCCCTGGGACTCCGGGGTGCAAAACAGCAGAAGGCCGAAGAGCACGGCGATGACGGTGTGCGCCGCGTACGGCAGCACGCCGGGGAACGGTGCCCACTGGGCCAGCGCTCCAGAGCTCGCCGCGCCGAGTGCGAAACCGAGGGACAGCGCGATGGTCGCCCGTCGTGCCCCCGAGGAACGGTCGGCCCCGAAGTCGAACGGTCTCGCGGAGAGTTCCTTCACCCAGCTGGTGCCCACGGCCATGGCCAGGCCGAGGGCGACGCCGGAGAGGATGCGGCCGGCCAGCAGCATGGGCACATTTCCCGCGGACAGGGCCAGCAGCACGCTCCCCGCGATCGCGACCCAGGGCGCGGGCAGCATCAGCGGTCGGCGGCCGAACCGGTCCGACAGCGGGCCGGCGATCAGTAGCGCCGGGATGATGCCGAGTACGTAGGCCCCGAGCAGCAGGTTCGCCAGCTGGTTGGAGAACCCGTCCGCCTGTCGGTACATCACCAGCAGTGGGGTGAATTCGTTGCCGCCCCAGGCGACGGCGAAGATCGCGGCGGCCGGCGCGAGCCAGTACTTCCTGCCCCGGGCGCCGGTGAACGAGCCGGATCCGGTGGTCGAGCCTGTCGAAACCGAACCCATCGCATCCTGGATGTCGGTTGTCATGACGGTCCCCCGGTCGGCATTCGGCGGCCTCGGCAGCGAGGCCCGCACGCCCCCAGCCTAGGGGAGGCGCCGGGGCTCACTCCCCCAGCCGGCGGCGAACCAATTCGACGGAGATTTTGCAATATGTGCGGGTTTTCGGAGTGTTGGACGCGGTTATGGGCACAATCTCCGTCGAATTCGTCAGGGTCAGGGCCAGGGCCAGCCGAGCTCGCGCGTGTGGCCAACTCAGGACATCCATCGCCCGGTGGCCCGGCCGCCCCGGACCAGTGCGGAACCAGCGCGGATGTCCGGGCCGGCCCGGACGGATCTCCTGAGTTAGCCCCAACACCGGCCGGTTGCCCAGCAGCGCCAGCCGGATGCGCAGCATCTCTTGTGCGGTTCGGGCAGCCCCCACGCGCTCCGCCCCACAGCGCGAACGAATTCGACGGAGATTTTGCGATATGTGCGGGTTTCTGAAGGTGTTTAGGGCGATGCAGGCAAAATCTCCGTCGAATTCGTTCGGGGCGTAAGAGGCGAGCGAAAGCCCGGACTCAGGGCGCTCAGGGCGCTCAGGCCAGGAACTGCAGTGCGGCGCGCTTGAACTCGCGGGAGGTGAGCGTGTTCACGTGGTCCCGGCCCGCCAATTCGAGGTAGTCGGCACCGCGCGCGCGGGCAAGTTCGGCGATCCCGGCCGGAATGGAGTCGGCGCCGCCGGCGACGTAGAGCACGGGAATCTCGACCGGCACGTCCAGCGAGGAGCCGGCCACCCCGCCGACGCACGCCACGAGGGCCTCACGGTCGGCGCCGGCGGTGATCGCGGCACCCAGTATCGCCGCGATCGACGGGTCGGCGCCGGCGGTGCCGTCGGTCACGAACCGGCGCACGGCATCCGGATGCCAGGTCTCGAACAGTTCGTCCGGCCCGGCTCCGCCGAGCACCAGTCGGCGCACCCGGGACGGCGCCAGCCGCGCGAGCGCCGCCGCCACGCGCGAGCCCATCGAATAGGCGACCACGTCGACCTGCTCCAGCCCGAGGGCGTCGAGCACGACCACGAGGTCGGCGGCGAGTTGCCGGGGCAGGTAGTCGATGCTGCGGTGCGGCTTGTCGCTGCGGCCGTGACCGCGGAGGTCGAGGGTGATCACGCCGCGCCCGGCGTCCTGCAGGGCTCGCACCCAGCCGGTGCCGACCCAGGTGACCTGCGATGTCGACGCGAACCCGTGCACGAGCAGGATCGGGCGCTCGCCGGGCACGACGTCGTAGGCGATCCGCACGCCGTCGAGGCGCTGCGCGAACAGCGCCCCGCCTGCAGAGCCCACCGAAGCAGAGCCCGCCGAAGCAGAAACCGCCGCGGCCGGTCCCGCCGGGGCCGGACTCGCCCGGCCGGTCACCCCCACGCTCAGACGACCACGTCGGAGGTGACGAGCACGGCACCGGCATAGGCCAGCTCGCCCAGGGCCGCGTCACTCGTGTCCGGGGCGACGCCGGCGACGAGGTCGGTCAGTACCCGCACATGCTGGCCGTGGCCCCGCGCATCCAGGCCGGACGCGCGCACACAGTGGTCGGTGGCGAGGCCGACGATGTCGATGTCGGTCACCCCGTTCGCGATGAGCAGCTCGCCCGTCTTCTCGCCGCCCAGCGAGATGCCGTCGAAAATGGAGTAGCCCGCGTGGCCCTGCCCCTTGCGAATGTGGATGGTCGTGTCCGGCAACAGCAGCGAGGGGTGGTACTCGGCGCCAGGGGTGCCCGCCACGCAGTGCACGGGCCAGGAGTCCGTGGAGCCTGGCTCGCCGGCCCGGGCGAAGTGTCCGCCGTTGTCGCTGTCGGGGTCGTGCCAGTCGCGGGAGGCGAAGATCACGTCATAGGCATCCGGATGTTCCGCCAGCAGCGCGCTGACGCCCGCGGCCACCGCAGACCCACCCTCGACGGCGAGGGCCCCGCCCTCGGTGAAATCGTTCTGAACGTCGATGATGAACAGGGCCCTGGTCACGGATTGCTCCTTCTGTCGCCGGTTGAAGTCAGGAGTTCGACAGGTTGTCGCCGCAGCGGAAGAACCCGGCGGTGATGGTGTCGAGCGCCTGCTTCGCATTATCGCTCACATCCCCGAGCGCGTAAACGGCGAAGGTGAGCGGCGTGCCGTCGGCCGCCCGGATAATGCCGGAGAGCGTGTAGCCGGTGTCGATCCAGCCTGTCTTGGCGAAGACGGCGCCGTCGGCGACGGCGTTGTCGCCCGTGAACCGGTCGCTGTAGGACAGCGATCCGGTGGGTCCACCGGCGATCGGTAGGCCGTCGAAGATGACGCCGAGGTCGCCGTCGCGCGCGTTGATCTTGACGAACAGCCGGGTGAGATACGACGGCGGTACGGCGTTGTCGTCGCTGAGGCCTGAGCCGTCCCGGATGATGATGCCGGTCGTGTCGATGCCATAGGCGTCGAGCGCCGCGACGACGGACTCCTGCAGGGCGCCGAAGGTGTTGCCGGCCCCGGACTCCACCGCGACGAGCCGGGCGAGCATCTCGGCGAGAGTGTTGTCCGACACGATCAGCGACTGCCCGATCAGCACGGACACGGGCTGGGACCGGGCGGCGGCGAGCTGTTCGGCCCCGGCCGGCGCGGTGCCAACGCTGACGCTCACGCCGCCGCCGAGCGCGGCGGCGAAGGCCGCGCCGGCGCGCCCGACGGGGTCGGCGCTGCGGGAAGAGCTCTGACGCGAGGGGTCGTCGCGGTCACCGTCGACCTGCAGGGCGGTCACGTCGGGCATGGAACCGGCGTTGCNCGGGAAGAGCTCTGACGCGAGGGGTCGTCGCGGTCACCGTCGACCTGCAGGGCGGTCACGTCGGGCATGGAACCGGCGTTGCGTTCCAGTTCATCCCAGCTCGGTTCCCAGCCGGGCCCGCCGAAGAACGAGGCGTCCAGCACGAGGGAGGTGATCGGCGGGTTCGCCGGGTTCGCCCGCCAGGCGTCGAGGGTCTGGCGGGCGAGCTCATCGACGTGGGCTGCGCCGGGGTAGACGGATTCCGTGCCGGTGGGCAGGCGCGTGAGGGTGAGGTCTCCCCCGCCGACCAGCACGACAGACCCCGGTGTGCTGCCGGTGACGACGGTGGTCGTGGCCCGGTAGTCCGGTCCGAGCACCTCAAGGGCGGCGGCGCTGGTCAGCACCTTGAGCACGCTCGCCGTGCGTGAGGAGGTATCGCCACCGCGGTCGAAGAGCACCTCGCCGGTGCTGGCGTTGACCACCTGGGCCTGGAAATCAGCCAACCGGGGGTCGGCGGCCAGCGCTGAGACCGAACACGTACGCAGGTTTCTGGCATCGGAGGCGGTGACCGGCACGGGGCGCTCCGAAACGGGTTCCGCGGCCGGCACGTTCACGCTCGCACCGGTGTTCGCGGCGGCGATGGAGGCGGTGGCCACGGCATCCGGGGCCCGGGTCGACGCCCCGATCAGGACGGCACCCGCGCCCAGCAGCACCGCCACGGCGACGAGGACGGCCGCGAGGCGTTTGCGAGGCTTCGATTCTTCCACCCGTGAACCCTACCCGCCGGGCTTGTGAGTCAGCCTGTGCCTCGTGCCCACGGCGTTGCAACGGCGTTACTGCGGCGTTGCGACGGCGCCCGCGTGGCCGCCGGCGCGTGCCGGGCGGCGAGCCAGGCATCCAGTGCCGCGGCCGGAAGCGGGCGGGACATGTGGAAGCCCTGGGCCTCGTCGCAGCCGTACCGGGTCAGCTCGGCGTAGGCGACGGCGTCCTCGACGCCCTCCGCCACCATGCGCACGCCGAGGCTGTGCGCGAGCGCGATGATCGAGGCCACCAGGGCCGCGGCCCTGGCGTCGTCGGCCATCGGGAACACGAAGGACTTGTCGAGTTTGAGCTCGTCGATCGGCAGGTCCCGGAGGTAGGCGAGGGAGCTGTAGCCGGTGCCGAAATCATCCACGGCGATGCGGATGCCGCTCTCCCGCAGGCGGATCAGGATGTCCCTGGCCCTGGCCCGGTCTTCCATCAGGAACTCTTCGGTGATCTCCAGCATCAGGTCGGCGGCCGACAACCCCCGCACCTGGATCATGGCGGCGATGCGTGCGGGCAGATCGGACTCGATCAGGGTGCTGGGAGACATGTTGACCGCAACGGTCAGCGGTGTTCCCTGCGCACGCCAGACCGCGGCCTGGTCGAGCGCCTTTCCCAGCACGATCCGGGTCAGGTCGCGCATGAGCCCGACGTCTTCGGCCAGGGTCAGGAACACGTCGGGAGGCAGCAGACCCCGGCTCGGGTGCTGCCAGCGCACCAGCGCCTCCACACCGTGCACGTGCCCGGTGGCCAGCTCGATCTTGGGCTGGTAGTGCAGCACGAGTTCGTCCATGGCGAGGGCGCCGCGCAGGTCTTCCATCATCCGCAGCCTGGAGTCGCCGTGATCGTCGTCGGAGCAGACGAAGACGTGGTGCCCGCTGCGGGAGGACTTGGCCTTGTACATGGCCATGTCGGCCTTGCGCAGCAGCACCTTGAGGGTGTCACCCTGGTCGGGGAATAGGGCGATGCCGATGCTGACGTTGGACTCGATCGCGATGCCCTCCAGCGTGAACGGCCGGGCCAGGACCGCCCGCAGCCGCACGGCCGCCGCCACGGCCTCGTCGTGGCCGGCGTCCTGGATCAAAAGCGCGAACTCGTCGCCGCCGAGCCGGGCGAGAAGATCGCCCGGTCGTCGCTGATCGAACAGGCGCGATCCGGCCTGCACCAGCAGCAAATCGCCGACGTCGTGGCCGAGACTGTCGTTCACTTCCTTGAACCGGTCGATATCCAGGAGCAGCAGGGCGCTCCGGTGGCCGTCCCCGGGCACGAGGTGAGCGGATGCCTCGGCGTAGAGGGCGCGCCGGTTCGGCAGCCCGGTCAGGTCGTCGGTGCTCGCCTGGCGGTGAAGGTCGGCCATCCGCCCGATCTGCCGGGAGGCGAGCTGAGTGCGCACGGTCCCGAGCACCAGGGTCACGCCTGCGAGGAGCACGGCGCCTGTGGAGATCTTCACCTGCGTGCCGAGGACGAGCACCGCCATCCCGGCGATCGTGGCTGCCCCGGGCACCGCGAGAGTCCACACGCCGCTCAGGGGGCGCCGGGCGGTGACACCGGGCCGAGCCAAGTCCCACGCCCAGACCGCAATGAGGGTGAGGCCGAGCGCCCAGCCCGCATCCAACGGCTCCCCGAAGGTGTACGTTCCGGCGGAAACCTGGAAGGCGTAGACGGCGTCGGTTGCCGCGAAGATCAGGAGTCCGAGCACCAGCAGGGCCCACCGTCGGCCCACGTCGAGTCCGCGGGCGGCGGCAATCCCCGTGATGACCGACACGAGCAACAGATCGAGCAGAGGGTAGCTGGCGGACACCAGGGCGGCCGGGGAGGGCGGCCAGACACCCGCGGATGCAATCACCGGGCTGAGCAACACGGCCAGCACGGATGCCGCGCCAAGCGACCCGATGGCTCCGTCCACCAGGACCGACCGGGGTATTTCACCACGCTGACGGTGGACCAGGACAGCCAGTCCGGCCAGAATCAGCGGATAGAAAAGCGTGTAACCGATGTCGGCCGGAGACGGAAACGAGAGGGTCGCCGCGCCCGCGAGCAGGTAATAGGTGCTGCCGAGAGTAAAGGCCGTCATCGCGGCCGACACCAGAATCAGCTGCGTGCGGCCGCGCTCCGCGCAGAGCGCGGCTGCCCAGCAGAGCAGGGCCGGGAGCCCCGCAGTGATTAGCGACAAGGAGCCGGTGAAAACCGGGCCGAAGGAGGCGAACAGGCCGATCGCGTAACCGATCAGCAGCACCCACATCAGCCACAGGATCCAGCGGCCGAGCCGCGCATGGCGAAGGGAGCGGTCATCGATTCGATCCGCGTGCGCGTTGGCGTGCATCGGATCCCCCGCTCCCGTTGCGTACACGCTAGCCGAGCCGTCATGGGCCGATGGACCAACGCCCCCGAGTACGACCACCCCAAAACGGGGGGTGGCGTCATCCGACGGGCGGAACGAACTCGAGCGGCTCGACGACGGAGCACGCGACCAGCGCGCCGAGGAGCCGCAACGGCCACGTATGGGGGCGGTGAGGCCGGTTCGTGACACCACCACTGGATCCACGCAGCGCCATTCTGCCCCCTCCCGCTCTACTGGTCAGATTATCGACCGGAGCACAGCGCACGGACTCCCGCTTACTCCCCGGGGTACCGCAGGCCGATTTGCGCGCGCACCAGGTCGAGCGTCTCCATGATCGCCACCACTTCCTCGACCGGCAGGATGTCGCTCGAGATCTTGCCGGCCCGGATCAGTTGCTCCGCTTCGGCCGCCTGGTAGTGCATGCCGCGCCCGTTGATCTCGGCGGTGAAGGTCTCGATGACCTCGTTCGCGCTGTTGAGCACCCGGAAGTCCGTGGGCGAGTACCAGACCCGGTCGATGTCGATGCGGCCCAGCGTGCCGAGGATGGTGGCCGTGTTCGGGCCGGTGGTGTTGCTGGCCGACAGGGTCTGGGCGATCTGCCCGCCCGCGTAGCGGAAGGTCGTGGCGATCTGCGCGTCGGCGCCGGTGGCCTTGAAGGTGGCGGTCGCGAGGATCGTCTCGGGGCGTCCGAACAGTTCGGACGCGAAGGTGAGCGGGTAGATGCCGAGGTCGAGGAGCGCCCCGCCGCCCAGGTGCATGGCGTTCAGCCGGTGCGCCGGGTCATCCGGCAGGTCCTGGGTGTGATCGGCGATCAGGGTGCGCACGTCGCCGAGGGTGCCCTCGGCGAGGATCTCGCGGATGCGCACCATGTGCGGCAGGAACCGGGTCCACATTCCCTCGAGCACCAGCAGCCCCAGGGTCGCGGCGAGGTCGACGACCTCGCGGGCCTCGGCGCCGTTCAGGGTGATCGGCTTCTCGATCAGAACATGCTTGCCGGCATTCAGGGCGAGCTTGGCGTTCTCGGCGTGAAACGGATGCGGGGTCGAAATGTAGATGATATCGACATCCGGGTCCGCGGCCAGGGCCTCGTAGCTCGGATGAGCCGTGGGAATGCCGAACTCGGCCGCGAAGGCATCCGCCGACGCCTGCGAGCGGGAACCGACCGCCTGCACCTGAAAACCGTTCCGGACGAGGTCGTCCGTGAATGCGTGGGCGATCCCGCCCGTGGCCAGGATTCCCCAGCGAATAGTGTCGGTGCGGGTTGTGTCGGTCATGGGATCAGCCTAGCGATCGCGGGCGGCCGGCGGCCGGCGGCCGAGCCCGTCACGACCCGGCGACCTGGTCCGGCGGCCCGGCACCGGGCATCCGTGGGGACAGCACGGTGACTCCGGAGATTTTCGCAACACGCCGCTCGGCCGGGCCGTAGAACCGGCGTTTCCCGAAAATCTCCGCGTTTACGTGACGACGGATGCCCCGGTCGGCTCAGTCAGCCTCAGGTTGCGGGCTCAGTAGAGCGGTATCAGCTCGATGAGCCGCGCCGCGTGCGTGCGTGCGTGCGTGCACTAAGTGGCTTTCCGCGAGGTTGCGGTTGGCGACCACGCGGGTGAGGCGACTTCGGTCGATGAGGCGGTCGATTTCGTCCCGGCCACGAGCCCAACGCCCCTGTACGCGATTCGGGTGACTTCGCGGTGAGCACTTGCGTGCCGGGCGTGCGCGGCACGAGCGAAAGCCACGGCTGCCTGAGTTGAGATGGAGCCGCCTATCAGAATCGAACTGATGACCTTCTCATTACGAGTGAGACGCTCTACCGACTGAGCTAAGGCGGCGTCACGATTATTCCTCTCGGAAAACCTCGGACACAGCTACAAAGTCTAGCTGGTCTTCAGGGTCATCTCGTACAGGTCCGCGAAGGATGCCGCGACGTGCGTGGCCAGGGGGCGGGCCGCGTCGGAGTCGGCCCAGCACCGCCAGGCGTGGCGGAGCGCAGCCACGGCCACCAGGGTGAACAGGAGCGCCCGCTGCTCAAGCTGCGCCGAGCCGGCGCCGAGCTCGGGGTGGTCGACGACGAAGCGCCGGGTGACGATCTCCTGCAGTCGACCCTCGAAGTTGCGCAGGGTGGCCATCCGCATCCCGAACAGGTAGGGATTCTCCTTCATGACCTGACGCCGCAGCTGGTGGATCTCCCGGTCACCCTCGGTGTTCCTGAGGCTGACCGAGAGCAGCGCGGCCAGCTGGGCCAGGATGTCCCCATCGCGGCCGCCGTGCACGAAGGCCTCGATCTGCTCTTCGGACGCGAGGTCGAGTTCGTCGCCGACCAGCGCGGCATCCTTCGAGGGGAAGTAGTTGAAGAAGGTGCGCGGCGACACATCGGCGAGCCGGCTGATGTCCTCGACGGTCACCTTCTCGAGCCCCCGCTCGCAGGAGAGCGTCAACACGGCGCGCTGGATGGCGCGTCGCGTTGCGAGCCGCTTACGTTCGCGTAGGCCCGGTTCCTCGTGGTGCAGCGACATGCCTCAATTCTTACACAGCGCGCAAATCTGCAGCCAGGCGGATGCTCAGCACATCGGGTCTTCGGCCGGCACCGTGCCCTTCAGCAGGTAATCGTCGACGGCCGAGTTCACACAGTCGTTCGATTTGTTGTAGGCGGTGTGCCCTTCGCCGGTGAAGGTGACGAGGTGGCCGCTGGCGAGCTGCTCCGACAGGTTCTCGGCCCACACATAGGGTGTGGCCGGGTCGTTGGTGGTGCCGATGACCAGGATCGGGTCGGCCCCCTCGGCGGCGATCTCGGACCGCTCCCCGTCAAACTGGTAGGGCCAGTTGGCGCAGCCGATGTCGCCGAACGCCATGTACTTGCCGATCGTCGGGGCGGCCTGTTCGATCTCGGCGGCCTGCGCGCGCATCGAGGCGGGATCGTCGTTGTAGCTGTAGTCCACGCAGTTGATTGCCAGAAAGGCCTCGGTCGCGTTGTCGCGGTAGGTGCCGTCGGCGGACCGGCCATTGTAGCCGTCCGCGAACTGGAAGGCCATGTCGGCATCGCCCTGCAGAACGCTCGCGAACATCTCGCTCAGGTTCGGCCACGCGGTGGCCTGGTAGAGCGGGTAGATGATGGCGGTGAGCAGCGTGTTCGCGCCGAGTCGACGGCCGTCGGTGGCCGTGATCGGGCTGACGTCAACCGAGGCGAGCAGGGCTCCGATGGTAGTCATGGCCTCGTCGACGGTGCCATCGAAGGGGCACTCCTCGCCGGCCAGGCAGTCGGCCAGATAGGAGCGCAGCGCGTTCTCGAACCCGGTGGCCTGCACCCGGGTCACATCGGCGTTGCTGGTGGACGGGTCGAGGGCGCCGTCGAGGGCGAGGCGTCCGACCCGCTCGGGGTAGAGGTCCGCGTAGGTCGCACCGAGGAAGGTGCCGTAGGAGTAGCCGAGGAAGTTGAGCTTCTCGTCACCGAGCGCGGCGCGCAGCAGGTCGAGGTCGCGGGCTGCGCTGAGGCTGTCGACGTGTGCGAGCAGGGCGCCGGTATTCTCCTGGCAGGCGGCCCCGAAGTCGACGGCGGCCGTCGACAGCTCCTGGATCCAGGCGTCGCTCCCCCGCACCGCGGCGGGCAAGCCGTAGAGGTACTCGTCCATCTCAGCCGGTTCGTAACAGCTCACCGCCGAGGAACGGCCCACCCCGCGCGGGTCGAAACCGACGACGTCGAAACCGGCCTGCAGCTTCGCATCCGTGGCGTAGTCGAGGGAATCCTTCACGAAGTCGTAACCGGAGCCGCCGGGGCCTCCGGGATTGACCAGCAGGGAACCCACCCGGGTGCCCGTGGCCGGATGCCGCACCAGCGCCAGGTCGACCGTCTCGCCGCTGCCCGGGTCGGCCCAGTCGAGCGGCGCCGAAGCCGTGGTGCACTGCAGGCCGGAGTCGCAGTCCGCCCACTTCAGCACCTGGTCATAGAACGGTTCGAGGTCGGCGTCGACCTTCTCCCCGGTCGGGACCGAGGTGGTCGGCGCCTGCCCCGGCAGGAACAGCGGCACGCAGCCGCTGAGGCCCATGGCGAGCACCAGTGCCAGGGCGGTGGCCCTGGCACGCGCCGACAGGGTGCGCACGCGAGTTCGTCTGGTCAACGGATTCCCCTTTTCTGGGACGTGTTCTCGGTCACCGGCGGATTGCCGATACGAGCATGGCCTCGAGGGCCAGCGCCGGCGCCACGTTCGATTCGATCCGCTGCCGGGCTTGGGCGATCGCGTCCAGGGTGAAGAGCGTGGCGGCGGGCGCACAGACGGTTCCCGCCGCCCGCACCTCCGTGAGGAGTTCCCGGTTGATGACGCTGGTCTCCCGGCCGAGCTGCACCATGATCACGTCGCGGTACAGCGAGGTGAGGTCGACCAGGATGCGGTCGATCCCGTCGCGGAGGCTGCGGGTGGCCCTCCGCTTCTGGTCATCTTCGAGGGCCTTGATCTGGCTGCGCAGGCCGGGCGGGACCGACTGTCCCGGCTCGACGCCCAGGGAGCGCAACACGCCCTCACGCTCGGCGGCGTCGCGCTCGAGCGTGATCGCCTTCGCGTCGTCACCGGCGATGGCGAGCAGCCGGGCCGCCGCATTCACCGCCGCCGACACGCCGCGGATGCCGAGGGCCGCCCGCAGGGTCTCCTCGCGTCGCGCTCGCGCCTCGGGGTTCGTCGCCAGGCGGCGGGCCATGCCGATGTGGCTCTGCGCCTCCCGAGCGGCTCGTTCCGCGGTGGCCCGGTCGACACCGTCCCGGGCCACGAGCAGCTCGGCGACGTCGTCGATGCTCGGCACCCGCAACCGCACCGATCGCACGCGGGACCGGATCGTGGGCAGCAGGTCAGCCTCGCTGGGAGCGCAGAGAATCCACACGGTGCGCTCCGGCGGCTCTTCCAAAGCCTTGAGCAGAACGTTGGAGGTGCGCTCGACCATGCGATCGGCGTCTTCGACCACGACCACCCGGTAACGGCCCACCGACGGTGAGTACTGCGAGCGCTTCACGGCCTCTTTGACCGAGTCCATCTTGATGATGACGCCCTCGGTGGAGAGCACGGTCAGGTCGGGATGCGTCCGGGCGTCGACCAGGCGGCGGGTGCTCTCGTCACCGGCCTCGGTGCCGGGACTGAGCAGCGCGGTCGCGAAGGCGAACGCGAGGTTGGAGCGGCCCGAGCCGGGCGGCCCGGTGATCAGCCAGGCGTGCGTCATGGCCGACCCGGCGCGCGCCTCGGCGTCTCCGTCACTCGGACGTTCGGCCGCCGCGCGGAAGATCGCGATCGCTCTCGCCTGACCCGTCAGGCCATCCCACACAGTCATCGGACCAGAGTACCTTTCGTCGGTGACAGAGGGCTTAGAGCTCGTCCAGCCGGCGCCGTCAGCTGGTTGCGCCCCCGGCAGGGCCCGTCCAGTCGGCGCATTCCGTCCAGCCGGCGCAGCACCGCGCCTGATGCCGAACCAATTCGACGGAGATTTTGCCGAAAACGGCCGGTTTGGGGCCGATAACGGGGTCCAGGGCCAAAATCTCCGTCGAATTCGCACGGCGCACGGCGCACGGCGAGCCCGCGCGTGAAACGGATGCCGCCGCAGCGGCGGACCGCCGGGCCGCAGCGGCCTCGGACATCCGTTCACTTCGCCTCTAGAGCAGCGCGGCGACCCGGTCGCGGATGACGGCGGCGATCTCGGCCACCGGACGCCCGGCGTCCACGACCAGAAACCGCTCCGGCTCGGCGTCGGCCAGGGCGAGGAACGCGGCGCGCACCCGGCGGTGAAAGTCGCTCTTCTCCGCCTCGAGCCGGTCGAAGGGCTTGTTCTCAGCGTCGAGGCGGCCGCGCGCCACGGTCTCGTCGAGGTCGAGCAGCACGGTCAGCGCGGGCAACAGTCCCTCCGCCGCCCAGAGCGACAGATCACGCACCGGGGTGGCGTCGAGCACCCGTCCGGCACCCTGGTAGGCGACGGATGAGTCCAGGTAGCGGTCCTGGATCACCACTTCGCCTCGGGCGAGCGCCGGCCGCACCGCGGTCGCGATGTGCTGGGCCCGGTCGGCGGCGTAGAGGAGCGCCTCGGCCCGCGGTGCGATCTCACCGCGGTGGTGCAGCACGATCTCACGGATGGCGCCGCCGACATCCGTTCCGCCGGGCTCGCGGGTGCGCAGCACGGTGCGCCCGCTCTGCCGGAGCCAGTCGGTGAGAAGCTCCGACTGGGTCGTCTTGCCGCTCCCGTCACCACCCTCGAGGGTGATGAACAGCCCGGCAGCGGCGGGACCGGTCACGGCTTCCGGAACTTCTCGGGTCACGACAGCGACGACGCCTGGGTCGCGGCCTTCGCGGCCGCGGTGGCCGCCCGGGTCGCCGCAGCTTTGGCCGCCGTCGCGGCCTTCTGAGCCGGGGTGCGCTGAGCGCGCACCGTCGTGGTGGCACCCGACGGAGTCGGCTTTTTGACGGCCGACTTCCGAGCCGGGGCCTTCCTGACCGCCGTCTTCTTCGCCGGGGCCTTCTTGACCGCCGTCTTCTTGGCCGGGGCCTTCTTCGCCGGCGCCTTCTTGACGGCCGGGCCCTTGGCGCGCTTGTCGGCGAGCAGCTGCACGGCGCGGTCGAAGTCGACCTCCTCCACCGTCTCGGCTTTCGGGATGGTGGCGTTGGTGATGCCGTCGGTGACGTAGGCGCCGAACCGGCCGTCCTTGATCTTGATCGCCTTGCCGCTCTCGGGGTCGGGAGCCTCGAACTCCTTGAGCGCGCTCGACGCCCGCCGGGCGCCGTACTTGGGCTGTGCGTACAGGTCGACCGCACCGGCCAGATCGATCTCGAAGATCTGGTCCTCGCTGGTCAGTGACCGGGTGTCCACGCCCTTCTTGAGATACGGGCCGAACTTGCCGTTCTGGGCCGTGATCTCCGCGCCCGTCTCCGGGTCGAGGCCGACCACGCGCGGCAGGGCGAGCAAATGCAGGGCCGTGTCGAGGTCGATCGTTGCGAGGTCCATGGTCTTGAACAACGAGGCCGTGCGCGGTTTCACCGCGGCGACCTTCTTCGCCGGGGGCTTGCGCTTGGGCTTCGCGGCCGCAGCCGTCGTTTTGGTCGTGGAGGCAGCCTCGGCGGCGGCCGAATCGGCAAGCAGGGTCACCTCGCCGGTGACCGGGTCGATGGTCTCGCCGGGTTCGACGACCTCGACCTCGGGCTCCAGCTCGGTGACGTAGGGGCCGAACCGGCCGTCCTTCGCCACGATCCGCTTGCCGTTCTCCGGGTTCTCGCCGATCACGCGGTCGGTGATGACCGGCGCGTCGATGAGTTCGCGGGCTTTCGCCGGGGTCAGCTCGTCGGGGGCCAGGTTCGGCGGGATGTTCACCCGGCGCGGCGGGGCATCCGGTGCCGCGCCCGGGTCGATGACCTCGAGGTAGGGACCGTACTTGCCGATGCGCAGGGTGATGTCGTCGCCGATGGGCATCGAGTTGATCGAGCGCGCGTCGATCTCGCCGAGGTTGTCGATGACCTGGCGCAGGCCGCGGTGCTTGTCGGAACCGAAGTAGAAGCTGGTCAGCCAGTCCACCCGGTCGGCTTTGCCGTCGGCGATGCGGTCGAGGTCGTCTTCCATCTCGGCGGTGAAGTCGTATTCGACCAGGTCGGAGAAGTACTCCTCGAGCAGGCGAACGACGGAGAAGGCGATCCAGTTGGGCACCAGCGACTGGCCGCGGGGGGTGACGTAGCCGCGCTCGGTGATCGTGGAGATGATCGACGCGTACGTCGAGGGGCGGCCGATGCCGAGCTCCTCGAGCTTCTTCACCAGGCTCGCCTCGGTGTAGCGGGCGGCCGGGGTGGTCTCGTGGCCCTTGGCTTCCACGTCGAGCAGGGTCAGCTTCTGGCCCTCTTCGAGCGGCGGCAGCTTGGACTCGGTGGCGTCGGTGGGTGCGTTGCGCTCCTCGTCACGGGATTCCTCATAGGCCAGCATGAAGCCGCGGAACGTGATCACGGTGCCGCTGGCGGCGAATTCCGCGAGCACCCCGGATGTCGCGGGGTGCGTGGACGTGCCGGTCGGCCCGGCCGCGATGGTCACCGACGCGGTCGAGCCGGTCGCATCCGCCATCTGCGAGGCGACGGTGCGCTTCCAGATCAGGTCATAGAGCTTGAAGTCGTTGCCGCGCAGAGTGGATGCGAGCGCCGAAGGGGTGCGGAATGTGTCGCCGGACGGACGGATCGCCTCGTGCGCCTCCTGAGCGTTCTTGCTCTTGCCCTTGTACAGGCGGGGCTTGTCGGGCACCGTTTCGGGGCCGTAGAGCGCCGCCGCCTGGGTGCGCGCGGCCGTGATCGCCTGCTGCGACAGCGACGGCGAGTCGGTTCGCATATAGGTGATGTACCCGTTTTCGTAGAGCGACTGGGCCACGCTCATGGTCTGGCGGGCGGTGAAGCGCAGCTTGCGGGCCGCCTCCTGCTGCAGGGTCGAGGTGGTGAAGGGCGCGGCCGGGCTACGACGGTAGGGCTTGGCGGTCACCTTCGTCACGGTCAGGGCGACCGATGGTTCCTTGAGGGCGGTGGCCAGGGCGAGGGCGGATGCCTCGTCGAGCGTGACCGCCGTCACCTTGGGTTTCAGCCGGCCGAGGTCGTCGAAGTCGCCGCCGGAGGCGATGCGCTCTCCGCCCAGGCGCACGAGCTTCGACTGGAATGCGGAATCCGCCCGGGACGCGCCGGTAGCAAGCTGGGCGATGAGGTCCCAATAGCCGGCCGACACGAACGCGAGGCGCTCGCGTTCGCGTTCGACGACGAGGCGGGTGGCCGCGGACTGCACGCGGCCGGCGGACAGGCCCGGACCGACCTTGCGCCAAAGCACGGGGGAAATCTCGTAGCCGTAGATGCGGTCGAGGATGCGCCGGGTCTCCTGCGCGTCGACGAGGGCGGTGTCGAGGTCGCGGGTGTTGTCCTTCGCCTGAAGGATGGCTTCCTTGGTGATTTCGTGGAAGACCATGCGCTTGACCGGCACCTTGGGCTGGAGGACCTGCAGCAGGTGCCAAGCGATGGCCTCGCCTTCGCGGTCCTCATCAGTTGCGAGCAGGAGTTCGTCGGCGTTCTTCATGGCCCGTTTGAGTTCGGCCACGGTCTTCTTCTTCGCGTCGGACACGACGTAGTACGGCTCGAAACCGTTTTCCACGTCGACCGAGAACTTGCCGAGCGGACCCTTTTTTAGTTCGGGTGGCAGGTTCTTGGGCTCGATCAAGTCGCGAATATGGCCGACCGAGGACAAGACCTCGTAGCCGTCGCCCAGATACGCGGCGATCGATTTCATCTTCGTCGGCGATTCGACAATGACCAGCTTCTTAGTGCCTGGCACCAGACTCCTCTTTATAGGTACGGGTCCAAGTGGGCCATGGCACACCATACACACTTCAATATGGTGCCTGCCTAATCGACCACGCCGCGCGAGACCATTGGGGGTTGCCAGGCCTGCGCTGGCGGAGACAATTGGAGCATGGCGAATTCAGCGACGGGCACGTACACCGCGAAGCTCACGGACGGCCCCCTCCAAGGCAAGACAGTCACCACCCGGTTCCTGGAATCCGGCGATCCGCGGCCGCGACTCGAGATCCCTGCCGACGGCAACAAGCGCTACCTCTATCTACGCGGCTCCGGCCTCGAATTCGACTCCAGCACATTCCCGGCTCGACCCACCGCCGTGGACTACCGCTACATCGAGGCCCTCTTCGACTGAGCCGCCCGTGGCTTTCGCGCCCGCTGAGACGAAGTCAGCCGGCGGGGCCGCCGGGCGAATCGGGCGGCCCGGCCCGTGCCTGCGCGCCCAGCTCGAACCCGAGGTAGCCGCGCACCGCGGTCACCGATGCGATCAATCCCTCCACCGTGCAGACGGTGACGGATGCCCCATTCAGCCTCGCGGCTTCGGCCGCCGCCGCGCAGGGAATCCCGGCCACGGCGCCCGAGGCGGTGTCGGCGGCGGCGAGCGCCGCGGCATCCGCTGCCCCCTGCACCGCCTGACCGACCACCAGCGCGGCGAACAGCGGCAGCAGCACCGCCGTCAGGAGCATGACCGCGCCCAGCACCCCGACAGCTAGCACCGTACCCGAGCCGCGCTCGGGTGCTGACCAGTGCCGCCGCCGCAGAGCCCGGCGAGTCACGGTCCGCCGCCGCAGAGCCCGGGAAGTCAGCGTCCGGGACCTCCCCCGGCGGGGCCTCACCGGCCACCGCCGAGCGCGCAGGACCCGGCCCGGAGCGTGAGGCCGAAGGCCGCGAATCGCTGAACGAGCTCGGTGCGCGCAGGTTCACGCAGACGAACTCACCCCGGCGCTCCGGGGTCATCGAGGCCCCCTGCACCGCCCGCTGCACCAGCCCAGAGGCCCGGTCGACGCTGTCGCCGCGGGAGAGGGACCGGGCGGCATCGGCCGCGGCATCCGTGAGGCGCACCTGCTGGCCGATCACCTGCAGGGCGCCCAGGCAGCAGGCGAGCACGAGCAGTACAGCCGGAACGACCGTCGCGAACTCGGCGGTGACGCTGCCGCGGTCGCGGGGGCGGTCCCTGGGGCCGGGGCGGCGCCGCGCGCGGCTTCGGGCGCTCGGGGCGTCGTCGGAGTGCCCGTCGGAGTGCCCGTCGGAGTGCCCGTCGGAGTGCACGTCGGGCCGGCGGCTACCCCACGGAAAGCGCATTGCGCACCAGATCGGTCAGGATGCCGCGCACCTCGTCGCCGCGCAGGATGACGATCAACAGGCCGGCGAATCCGACCGCCGCCATCGTTGCGACGGCGTATTCGGCGGTGGCTGCACCCGTCTCGGCGCGCAGGCCGCGCGGCAGCCGGAACCGGTCGGGGCGCGGAAGCCGGGGTGCCGGTGCCGCCTTGCGCAGAGAATCGTGGCCGAGGCCGGGGCCGGTGGTCGCTGCGTCGATCGTGCCGGTGGCGCGCTCGGCGATCAGGTTCCTGGTCAGGTTGGTGACCTCGTCGGTGGCCGGTTCAACGGTCGGTCGCAGGGCCTGACCCCTGGTCGGTTTGGCGGCCTGATCGGTGGTCGGTGTCAGGGCAGAATCGGTGGTCGGTTCGATGGTGGGCATTCGTTCGTCTCCTTCTCGCGTCGGGCGACGCGGTGTGTGGGCGGCACGAGTGGTCTCAGACTGGCGCGGGCGAGGGCGGAACACCGACAGCCGCTCGCTTCGGTGCAGAACTTCAGAAAACGAGCACTGTGGACGAGAGGACGGTCATCAACAGCGGCAGAACTCCGACCAGCATGAATGCGGGCAGCACGCACACCCCGAGCGGGATCATGAGCGTGACCGCGAGGGTGGCGGCCCGGTGCTGGCCGTCGCTGCGGGCCTGCCGACGCAGCTGGTCGGCCTCGCTTCGCAACAGCTCCGCGGCGGGAACGCCGGCGCGCACCGACAGAGCGAGCACCCGGTCGATGCTGGCCGCCGAGTCCGCGCGGTGCAGGGCGAACCGCTCTGCCGCCGCGTCGACCAGGGTCCGGGCGCGGTCGACGGAGCCGCCGCCGGTCATGGCGATGGCGGTGAGGTCCAGTTCGAGCCCGGGGGTCGGGTCCCGTGCCCGGGCGGAGTGCACGAGCCGCCGGTTCCAGCGGTCCGCCGCCAGCATGAGGGCGCCGCCGCCGGCGAGGCAGGCCCAGCCGGGTGCGGTGAGGAATAGCGTCTGCAGCGTGTTGAAGCCCAGAAGGCTGCCGAACAGCACACCGACGACCGGCAGGAACGCGACCATCCGTGCCGTGGCGCTCGGGCCGGCGAGCGCCACGGCGAGGTCGGCATGCAACTGGCCGAGGTCCCGGAAGGATGACGCCAGTTGCCGCAGGCAGGAGGCCAGCGGCGCTCCGGCCTGGGTGGCCACCTGCCAGGCCGCGGCGAGGCCCAGCCAGGCGGCGCCGATCTGGCCGCCGAGTGCGCGGGCCTCGGCGGCCACGGCGTCGGCGATGTTGTCGCCGCGGCGCCCGGCGTCGGCCGCCGCCCGGATGATCTGTGCCCCCGAAGAGGGCGGTGTCGGCGACAGAGACTTTTCGCCGACGGGGTGCGAAGCGACGGGTTCGAGGTAGGCCCACGCGGATGCCGGGGAGACGCCGGCGGCGAGGAGAACCGCGATGCGTTGGGTCACCTGCGCCACCTCCTCGATGGCCGGGCTGGGCGGACCGTGCCGCCGTTTCACGCCGAGCCACGTGCCGAGTCTCCTGCCAAGTCTCGTGCCGACTCTCATTCCGACTCTCCAGTCTCGGCGGCCGCGGCGGCCCGCCGCCCGTGTGTGCGGACCGGTCTGGGCGGGCCGGACTCCCCCGGGGCCCAGCGGTTCCCCGGGGCCGCGGCGATCACCAGCAGGCGATCCCGGGCGTCCAGCGCGAACCGGCCGAGCGGAGCGAGCCGACGGCGGCCCTCGCGGCGCTCGAGGTGCAGCACCAGCCCGATCGCGCTCACCGCCTGCCGCGCCACCGCTTCCGGACTTAGTCCGGCGAGAGCGCCGAGGGCCTCGAGTCGGGCCGGAACGTCGTGCAGGGAGTTCGCGTGCAGGGTACCGGCGCCGCCGTCGTGGCCGGTGTTGAGCGCGGCCAGCAGCTCCCGGATCTCGGCACCGCGGCATTCGCCGAGCACCAGCCGGTCGGGGCGCATCCGTAACGCCTCGCGCAGGAGACTCTCCAGGCCGATCCGGCCGGCACCCTCGAGGTTCGGCTGCCGTGCCTCGAGCGCCACGACATGCGGGTGGTCTATGCGCAGTTCGGCGACGTCCTCGATGGCCACGATGCGTTCCCCAGGCGGTGCCTCGCCCAGCAGCGCCGCGAGCAGGGTGGTCTTGCCGCTGCCGGCGGCTCCCGTGATGAGCAGGTTCTCGCGCCGGTGCACGGCCACGCGCAGCCGGTCAGCGACGGCGACGGATGCCTCCCCCACCCCGAACAGACCCCCGGCGGCGAGCGTGGCGAGGCTCAGGCGCTCGGCGCGAGGCAGCCGGATGGACAGCAGCGTGCCCGTGCTCGACGCCGGCGGCAGCACCGCATGCACCCGGATGCCGTCGGACAGCCGCACATCGACGCAGGGGCTGGCCTCGTCGATGTGGCGCCCGCCGAGGGCGATCAGGCGCACCGCCAATTCCCGCACAGCCGGTTCCGGGCAGCTCCACTGCGGGGCGTGCAGCAGTCCGTGGCCGGCATCCACCCACAGCCCGGCGGCGCCGTTGACGAACAGATCGGTGACCTCGCCGTCGGCGGCGAATTCGGCGAGCGGGCCGAGCACGAACACGTCGAGGGGCCGGATCGCCGGCAGCACACCGGGGCTGAGAGCACCGGGGCTGAGCGCACCGGGCGGCCGGGCATCCGTGCGGCGGTCGGGAGCACCGTTGGGAGGGCGGACAGGCACGGACCTGCCATACGACGGGACGGCGACGAACGGCTCGGGCATGCCCCGACGTTAGATCGGCGGTGGAAGCGCATCCGGCCCCTGCGCCGGATCGAGGAGAACCCGGGCCGACCGCTGGCTGGGGAGGACCGGGACGCACCACCGCGAAAAACCAAAGGTTAAAAAGGGGGGCGGCACCTATTGGGGGGAACAGGTGCCGCCTCGGCAGTGCGCTGATTGGGGGGAACCAGACACACCGCAGGTCAAAACTTTCGTTCAGACAAAGACAAATGTACAAGGGGAATTACAGATGCGCAAGTCCCCCGTGTCCTCATAAATGAGGACACAGAACCCGGGTGCCTGATGAGACCACAATTGGGGGTGGGAACTCGCCGCAATTCCGCGCAACCTGGGCGACACATGTCGCCGTGTAGGGTTCAGGAGGGGCTGGTTCACGCGCCCGATACACGCAGCGCATCGCAAAGGAGCGACATACGTATGAGCGTCAAGATCGATAACCTTCTCCATGAATCCCGCAGATTCCCGCCGACACCGGAATTTGCCGCACAATCCATCGCGAAGCCGCAGATCTATCAGGACGCCACGGACGACCGATTGAAATTCTGGGCTGATCAGGCCCGCGAGCTTCTGCACTGGCATAAGCCGTTCACAAAAACCCTGGACTGGACCAATCCACCGTTCGCCAAATGGTTCGAAGACGGCGAATTGAACGTGGCCTGGAACTGCCTCGACCGGCACGTGCTGGCCGGCAACGGCGACCGGGTCGCGCTGCATTTCGAGGGTGAGCCGGGAGACTCCCGCGACATCACATATGCCGAGCTCACTGCCGAAGTGAAGCGTGCTGCGAATGTGCTGACAAAACTCGGCGTGAATGCCGGGGACCGCGTCGCGATCTACCTGCCGATGATCCCGGAGGCCGTCATCTCGATGCTCGCCGTGGCCCGCATCGGCGCAGTGCACTCGGTCATCTTCGGCGGTTTCAGCGCCGAAAGCCTCCGTTCGCGCATCGATGACGCCAGCGCCGTGCTCGTGATCACCGCCGACGGCGGTTACCGCAAGGGCAAGGCGTCCGCTCTCAAGCCGGCCGTCGACGCGGCTCTGGAGGGCGGCGAGACCACCGTGCGCAACGTGCTCGTGGTCAAGCGCACCGACGGCTTCGTGGAGTGGTTCGACCGCGACCTGTGGTGGCACGACGAGCTCGCCTCGGTCGCGGGAGAGCATGAGGCGCTGGGCTTCCCGGCCGAGAACCCGCTGTTCATCCTCTACACGTCCGGCACCACCGGCAAGCCCAAGGGCATCCTGCACACCACCGGTGGCTACCTCACGCAGGTGGCGTTCACCCACAAGAACGTGTTCGACCTGCACCCCGAGACTGATGTCTACTGGTGCACCGCCGACGTCGGCTGGATCACCGGCCACAGCTACGTGGTCTACGGCCCGCTCGCCAACGGCGCCACCCAGGTGCTTTTCGAGGGCACCCCGGACACCCCGCACCCCGGCCGGTGGTGGGAAATCGTTGAGAAGTACAAGGTGAGCATCCTGTACACGGCGCCCACGGCCATCCGTACCTTCATGAAGCTGGGTCGCCAGATCCCGCAGGGCTTCGACCTGACCAGCCTGCGCCTGCTCGGTTCGGTGGGCGAGCCCATCAACCCGGAGGCGTGGATGTGGTATCGCGAGGTCATCGGCGGCAATGTCGCGCCGGTGGTCGACACCTGGTGGCAGACCGAGACCGGCGCGATCATGATTTCCGCCCTGCCCGGCGTGACTACGACCAAGCCCGGCTCGGCGCAGAGCCCGATCCCCGGCGTCGTGATCGACGTGCTCGACGACGAGGGAAACCACGTGGGCCGCGACAACGGTGGCCTGCTCGTGGTGACCGAACCGTGGCCGTCGATGCTGCGCGGCATCTGGGGTGACCCGGAGCGCTTCAAGGAGACGTACTGGGAGAAGTTTGGATCGGAGAACCCGCGCTACTTCGCCGGTGATGGCGCCCGCCTCGACCGTGACGGTGAGATCTGGCTGCTCGGCCGGGTCGACGACGTGATGAACGTGTCGGGGCACCGTCTGTCCACGGCCGAGATCGAGTCGTCGCTGGTGGCGCACCCGATGACCGCCGAGGCGGCCGTGGTCGGCGCGCACGACGACACGACCGGCCAGGCGGTGGTGGCGTTCGTCATCATCAAGTACAGCCACCTGGAGGAGTCCTCGCACGCGGACATCCAGGCCGTGCTGCGGGCGCACGTGTCCCAGCAAATCGGTGCCATCGCGAGGCCCCGCCAGATCTTCATCGTGAGCGAGCTGCCGAAGACGCGCTCGGGCAAGATCATCCGGCGTCTGCTGCAGGATGTCGCGGAGGGCCGCGAGGTCGGCGACACCACCACCCTCGCTGACACCTCGGTGATGACGGCGATCATGTCCACCCTGAAGTAACCAGCGTCTAACCAATTCGTTCGGGCACGCACCCGAGTAGACACACGAAAGCGGGCAGGCCCAGTGGGCCTGCCCGCTTTCTGGGGCTCAGGCGAAGGAGACGATGAGCTCCAGCTCGACCGGGGAATCCAGCGGCAGCACAGCGACGCCGACGGCCGAGCGGGCATGCACGCCCCGGTCGCCGAAGATCTCGCCGAGCACCTGGGAGGCACCGTTGACGACACCGGGCTGGCCGATGAACGACGGGTCGGATGCGACGAAGCCGGTGACCTTGACGACCTGCGTCACTCGGTCCAGCGATCCGATCGCGGCCTGGATGGCGGCAAGCCCGTTGAGCGCGCACTGCCGGGCGTAGTCCTGGGCGTCGGCGGCCGGCACGAGTCCGTGGCCGTCGCCGACCTTGCCGGTGGCCGGCAGCGCCCCCGAGATCATCGGCAGCTGACCGCTGGTGAACACCAGCGAGCCGGAGACCACGGCCGGCACATAGCTGGCCACGGGCGGCACGACGCTCGGCAGCTCGATGCCGAGCTCGGCCAGTCGGGCAGCGATCTGCGCCACGCCTCAGGCTCCTTCGGTGGCGACGGGGCGCTTGAGGTAGGCGACAAGCCCACCCTCGGGTCCGGGAACGACCTGCACGAGCTCCCAGCCCTCCGAGCCCCAGTTGTTCAAAATGGCAGCTGTGTTGTGAATCATCAGCGGCGTCGTAAGGTATTCCCAGGCAGGCATAAGGCTCCGATTCAGGCGGTTATTCAGATTTGTCACTTAGTCTCAATAGTATGTCTGCCAAAAATCGTACGGTCAGTGGAGCGCTCGGCGGGTTCCTCGGTTTCGTCGGGATGAGCGCCGTGGCCGGCGTCCTCGTCGCCGCCGCTGTCACCCCCGCTCTGGCCCTCTCCGGCATGACAGCCACGAACACGATCAACATGTTCGAGAGCCTCCCCGACTACCTCGCGATCGACCAGCTGGCGCAGAAGAGCAACATCTACGCGACCAACGCCGACGGCAGCCCCCTGCTTCTGGCCTCGTTCTACGATCAGAATCGGGTGGAAGTCGAGTGGGACGCGATCAGCCCGTTCGTGAAGGATGCCGTGATCGCGGGCGAGGACCCCCGCTTCTATGAGCATGGCGGCATCGACCTCGAGGGCACCGTCAAGGGCGTCGTGAGCACAGTGGCCACCGGCACCGCGCGCGGTGGCTCCTCGATCACCCAGCAGTACGTGAAAAACGTGCAGGTGCAGAAGTGCGAGGCTCTGGCCGACGAAAAGAAGCGCATGAGCTGCTACGACACGGCCACGGAGACCACCCCCGACCGCAAGCTCAAGGAGATGCGCCTCGCCATCGGCGTGGAGAAGCAGTACGCGAAAGACGACATCCTTCGCCAGTACCTGAACATCACCGGTTTCGGCGGCACGGTCTACGGCATCGAATCGGCCGCCAATTACTACTACAACACCACGGCCGCGGGCCTGTCACTGGCGCAGGCGGCGAGCCTGGTGGCGATCGTGAACAACCCGGTCAAGTTCCAGCTCGACAACCCGGACAGCGAAACCAACGGCGTCGCCAACGGGTATGCCGCCAACAAGGAACGCCGCGACTACATCCTGGGCGAGATGCTCAAGTATCAGAAGATCACCCAGGAAGACCACGACGCCGCCCTGGCCACCGTGATCGAGCCGACCATCACGGAACCCAGCACCGGGTGTGCGACAGCCGGCGGCAGCGCCTACTTCTGCAGCCTGGTCGTCAACACCCTGCAGAATGACCCCTCCTTTGGCGAAGACGAAGGCACCCGCATGGCCAACTTCCGTCGCGGCGGCTACGAGATCTACACAACGCTAGACCTCGACCTGCAGAACGCCGCCGAGACCACCATGAAGAAGCACGTGCCGAAGCAGTACGGGGACTGGGACGTGGGCGGTGTGATCACCAGCGTCGAGGTGGGCACCGGCCGAGTGTTGGCCATGACCCAGAACAAGGATTACAGCCAGGACCCGGCCGTGACCGAGAACAACAACGACTACACGGGCATCAACTACAACACCAACTCCAACGAGGGCGGCTCGCTCGGGTTCCAGCCCGGCTCGACCTACAAGGTCTTCACCCTCGCCGAGTGGTTGACCCAGGGGCACACGCTCAACGAGCGCGTCGACTCCCGCCGCAAGAGCGACTGGGGCGTGTTCAAGAACAGCTGTGAAGGCAACCAGAGCTATGTCTTCAACCCCAAGAACGACGCGAACGAGTCCGGCACCAACTACAGCGCGCTGCAGTCGACAATCGGTTCCATCAACACCGGCTTCATCGGCATGGCGAAGAAGCTGGACCTCTGCGGCATCGCCGACATGGCCAACGCCTTCGGAGTGGGCCGCGCCGACCTGGAGCCACTCGTCAAGGGACCCTCGGCCGTGCTCGGCACGAACGAGGTCGCGCCGCTCAGCATGGCCATCGCCTTCGCCGGCATCGCCAACAACGGCCTCAGCTGCAGCCCGATCGTGATCGACCGGATCGTCGGCGGCGACGGCGTCGACATGACCCCGCCGCAGACCAAGTGCACCCAGGCGGTCACCCCTGAGGTCGACGCCGGCATGACGTATGCCATGCAAAAGGTGATGACCGAAGGCACGGGACGCGCGTCGAATTCCGCGGTCTCCCCGAGGGTGCCGATGATCGGCAAGACCGGAACCACCGACGGCAACAAGGACACCTGGATGAGCGGCGCGAGCACCAAGGTCGCCACGGTGGTCGGCGTCGTCAGCGTCACCGGCGACATCAACCAGCGTCTCGTGGACGACTGGGAGGGCGGCACGGCCGCCACCGCCCGTCACCGCATGTGGCCGGAGGTGATGAGCGTCGCGAACGCGAAGTACGGCGGAGACGCCTTCGCCGAGGCATCCAACAAGGTGCTGCAGGCCGTTCAGATTCCCGTGCCCGACCTGCGCGGCAAGTCGATGAGCGAAGCCGCCTCCACCCTGACCTCGGCCGGCTTCGACGTGGTCGACGGCGGTGTGACCGACTCCGAGATGCCCGCCGGCACCGTGGCCCGCACCGACCCGGCCGGCGGCAGCAGCGCCAGCCGCGGCTCGACCGTGACCGTCTACTCCAGCAACGGCGCGCTCAAGATCGTGCCCGATGTCGTGGGCAAGACCGAGGCCGAAGCTACCTCCACCCTGGCGGGCTTCGGCATCGTCAAGCAGGAGCAGGACGTCACCGACCCGAAGCAGGTCGGCACGGTGCTCTCCATGACACCGACCGCCGGCTCCGGCGCCGCGGCGGGCAGCGCCGTCACGATCGTGGTCGGCAAGCTTGCCGCCGGCGCGAAACCCGACGCGAAACCCGACGCGAACGGCGGGGGCAACGGATGACGCGCGCCAACTCCGCAGGCACCTCCCTGGCCGTCAGCGCCGGGGTGGTAGCCGCGGCCGGAGTCGTCGCGTTCGCCTGGGGCTCTCTCGTGGAGCGCCGCATGTTCACCCTCCGCGAGGTTCTCGTTCCGGTGCTCGCGCCGGGATCCGCCCCGATCAAGGTGCTGCACCTCTCCGACCTGCACATGGCACCGTGGCAGCGGGATAAACAGGACTGGGTGCGCGGCTTGGCCGACCTCGCGCCGGACCTGATCGTGAACACGGGCGACAACCTCGGTCACGCCGACGGCATTTCCGGGATCGAGTATGCCCTCGAACCGTTCCGCGGCATTCCGGGCATCTTCGTCAACGGGTCGAACGACTACTACGGGCCGCAGTTGAAGAACCCGATGCGGTACTTTCGTGCCCCGTCGACGCTTCGCTCGGCGTTTCACGAGAAGCTCGACATCGCCCACCTGCACCGGGTGTTCGGCGACCTCGGCTGGATCGACCTCGACAACGCGGCGGCCGCGCTCGACATCAACGGCACCCACCTGGAGCTGTTCGGGGTGGATGACCCGCACATCGGGCTCGACCGCCTCGACCTGATCACCCGGGCGATCGACGACCTGCGCGCGAACGACCCGTTGTCGGAGGAGCACTGGCCCGACCCCGAGGAGGCGACCCCGCCGCGGTCGACGCTCACGGTGGGCGTCGCCCACGCGCCCTACCAGCGGGTGCTCAACTCGTTCGTCAACCATGGTGCCCAGCTGATCCTGGCCGGGCACACGCACGGCGGGCAGGTGTGCGTTCCCCGGTACGGCGCCCTCGTCACCAACTGCGACATCCCACGCAAGCAGGTCAAGGGCCTCAGCCTCTGGGACTCCGGACTGCACACCTCGTACCTGAACGTGTCCGCGGGGCTCGGCACGTCGATCTACGCGCCGGTGCGGTTCGCCTGCGCGCCGGAGGCGACCCTGCTCACGCTGACGGCGGCGTAGCGGGGGTATCGGCAGGCTCGGCACCGGATGGTCGTGGTAGGGCATCCGGGGGGTTATACTTGTCAAGGCTTACGGGCCATCGGGGTATGGCGCAGCTTGGTAGCGCGCGTCGTTCGGGACGACGAGGTCGCAGGTTCAAATCCTGTTACCCCGACAGATATGCAAAACCCTCACTCTTCGGAGTGGGGGTTTTTGTAGTTGGTGTTTGGTAGTTGGTGTTTGGTAGTTGGTGTTTGGTAGTTGGTGTTTGGTGCGGCCAAGCCGGCGCGGCCAGAAGCGCGAGAGGATCATGTCATGACCGATTCCAGCCCGGGTCTCCCCGCACCTGTCGCTATCCCACGGCATGCCTGGCAGGCCCTGATCGTGCTGCTGGCCGGCATGTTCATGGCGCTGCTCGACACCACGATCGTGAATGTGGCGCTTCCGACCATCCGTACCAGCCTGGATGCCTCGGAGGCCACCCTCTCCTGGATCATCTCCGGCTACGCGCTCGCCTTCGGGATCGCGCTGATCCCGGCCGGGCGGCTCGGCGACCGCATCGGCCACAAGTGGGTCTTCTTCACCGGTCTGCTGCTGTTCACCCTGGCCAGCCTGGCTTGCGGGCTCGCGCAGAACGATCTGCAGCTGATCATCGCCCGGGTCGTGCAGGGGCTTGCCGGCGGCATGTTCGTGCCGGCCGTGACCGCTGTGATCCAGCTTCTGTTCCCGCCCATCACCCGCGGCAAGGCGTTCGCGATCATGGGCACGGTGATCGGCGTATCCACGGCGCTCGGCCCGATCATCGGCGGCCTGATCATCGAGGCCTTCGGCGACGAGAACGGATGGCGCCTGGTCTTCTGGGTCAACCTGCCGATCGGCATCGTCGCCCTCGTCGCGGCGGCGATCCTGTTGCCGGCCGGCTCCGAACGTGCCCCGGGCACCCCGAGCGGCGGCATCGACTGGGTGGGCCTGCTGCTGATCTCCGGCGGGCTCGTGGCGCTGCTCATTCCCCTGATCGAGGGCGAGGACCAGGGCTGGCCGCTCTGGACCTACCTGACCCTGGCGGCGGGGGCGCTGTTGATTGTGGCATTCGGCTTCTGGGAGGTGGCGTACACCCGGTGGGGCAAGAGCCCGCTGGTGCCGCCGCGGCTGTTCCGGCATCCGGCGTTCACCGGCGGCATCGTGCTCGCCCTGGTCTACTTCGCCGCGTTCACCAGCATCTTCTTTACCATTTCGATCCTCTGGCAGGCCGGCCTCGGGCACACCGCCCTCGAGTCGGGGCTGGTATCGATCCCGTTCGCGATCGGAACCATCATCGGCGCCTCGCAGAGCAACCGGCTGGCGCAGCGGCTCGGCCGCACCGTGCTGATCATCGGCGTGTCCCTGGTCACCATCGGCCTGGTCTGGGTCTGGCTCGCCCTGCTCCTGATCGGCCCGGCGATCACCAACTGGGAGCTGCTGCCGCCGCTGCTGATCGCGGGTCTCGGCAGCGGATTCTTCATCGCGCCGAACGCCCAGTTCATCGTGGCGACCGTGGACCGCTCCGAGGCCGGTGCGGCCAGCGGCGTGGTCGGCGTGATGCAGCGGGTCGGCAGCGCCGTGGGCATAGCCGTGATCGGCAGCGTCTTCTTCGGCACGCTGGTCGTGGCCGGCCCCGGTGCGGAGGCCGTCGCCGCCGGCTTCACCGACAGCGCCACCGCGGCGATGGGCGTGAGCGCCGCGTTCAGCGTGCTGGCACTGCTGCTCGTCTTCGTGCTGCCGAAGCGGGTGTCGGCCGGGCGGTAGGGGCTCGGCTTTCGTCGTGAGGGTGCCTGTTCCGGTCGAGAGCGCCCGCTTTACCGGTCACTCTCGACCGGAATGGAAGTGGTCGGCGGTGGGCATCCTTCGGCTCAGAGCGTATTTGCGAGCCCCCGCGCACGGATGCGTCTACGGTAAATAGATCGACAGTGTTGCGGTCAGGTCCCGGCGCCGTCGGTTGCCGACCGTGACGTACCGGGAGGCGAGACATGACCGACGCGAGTCGCACTCCCCCGCCGAGACCGCCGGGCCCTGCCGCGGCGGGCGGAGCCGTGCCCACCCGGCTGCGCCGGTGGGCGCCCTGGCTCATGCTCGCCTATCTGGTCGCGCTGGCCTTCATCGCGTTCTGGCCGGTGCCGGTCGACCGGGCGGCATACGATTCACTCCTGGCCCTTATCGATTGGCTGCAGGAACACGGCGCGCCCGGCTGGGTGCGCTACGGCCTGGTCGAGTTCATCGCCAACATCGCCCTGTTCGTGCCGGTCGGCCTGTTCGTCGTGCTCGTGGCCGGCGCACGACGGTGGTGGCTGGCCGTGCTGGTCGGGTTCGCGGCGAGCTGCACCATCGAGCTCGGGCAGCTGATCTTCCTGCCGGACCGGTTCGCCACCCTCGCCGATGTGGTCGCGAACACTGTCGGGGCCGCCGTCGGCACGGTGCTCGGGCTGGTTCTGTTGCGCGGCGGCCGCGGGCGCTGACGGGGACTGCAGGTCGGGTGCGGGTGTGCGCCGGGGTGCCCGTCGGCACGTGCACTTGCCTTTTCTGTGGCTAACTCAGGAGATCCGGGATGGGCCTCGGTATTCGTTGCGTAATTCCGGGGGCGCAAGCCGCAGCCGGCTTGGTTTTCCTGAGTTAGCCCCCTACGTGCGTGCATAACTCCTGCAGATTCTGACGGATGTGCCCGATTCAGCCTGGCATGGCCCTCCGGCCGCGAACTGCAGAAGTTATGCCAGCTGAGGCACCGGGCACCGGCCTCACCGGTGGCTAACTCAGGAGATCTGGGCTGGATGCGCGGCACAGCCCCAGGAAACCCGGGGAGACGGATGACTGTGGCCGGGTTTCTCCTGAATTAGCCGCAGCTGCCAGCCCGACTCAGGGGTACGGCAAGGCAGCCCAGAGCAGGCGGCAGGTGACCTCACGGGCAGTGGCCGGTGGCCGAGACAGATCACGGCGCCAGACCGAAAGATCCGCGGTGGGAGATGCGGCGGCAACACTGCGCCCTTAGTCTGAGTCTCATGAGCTCCGAGATTACCAAGGCCGTCATTCCCGCGGCAGGACTGGGAACACGCTTCCTTCCGGCCACCAAGGCCATGCCGAAGGAAATGCTTCCCGTCGTCGACAAGCCCGCGATCCAGTACGTGGTCGAGGAGGCAGCCGCGGCCGGCCTGACCGACCTGCTGATGGTGACAGGGCGGCATAAGAACGCGTTGGAGAACCACTTCGACCGCATGACCGAGTTGGAGTCGCTGCTCGAGAAGAAGGGCGACCACGACCGCCTGGCGAAGGTGCGACTCCCCACCCGGCTGGCCGACATCCACTACTTGCGCCAGGGCGACCCGCTCGGACTCGGGCATGCGGTGCTGCGCGCGAAGATGCACGTCGGCGACAAGCCGTTCGCGGTGCTGCTGGGTGATGACCTGATCGACATCCGTGACCCGTTGCTGGCCCGGATGCTGGTGGAGCAGGGCGCGCGCAACGCCAGCATCGTGGCGCTGATGGAGGTCGATCCGTCGCAGATCCACCTCTACGGCTGTGCCGTGATCGAGCCCACCGACGACCCCGACGTGGTGCGCGTGACCGGGCTCGTGGAGAAGCCCAGCGCCGCGGATGCCCCGTCGAACCTGGCCATCATCGGCCGCTATGTGCTGCGCCCGGAGGTGTTCGACGTGCTCGAGCACACCCTGCCGGGCAAGGGCAACGAGATTCAGCTCACGGATGCGCTGCAGGAGCTTGCGACGACCCCGGATGCGACGGGTGGCGTGTTCGGAGTGATCTTCCGCGGCCGCCGCTATGACACCGGCGACCGCCTGGACTACATCAAGGCGATCGTGCGGCTCGCCGCAGACCGCGAGGACCTCGGGCCGGACCTGCGGCCGTGGTTGCAAGATTTCGTCGCGGGGTTCGACTGAGCGGAATCCGTCAGGCGGAGGCAGTGGCAGCGGCAGAGGCTGCTGCGGCGGCGGCTGCGGCGGCGGCCTCGAGCTGAGGAATCAGCGTCTCAAGGAACGCGGCGGTGTCTTCCCAGCCCTGCACGGCGACGCATTCGACGCCGAGAACCTTGACCGGGTAGTCGTTGCCGTTTTCGTCGAGGCGGTCGCCCACAAACAGCATGTCGTCGAGCGGCACACCGGTGAGGGCTGCGAGCTTGTTCATGCCATACGCCTTGTCGATGCCGCGCCGGGTGATGTCCACAGACGTGGACCCGCCGGAGCGCACCTCGAGTTCGGGAAGCAGCGCCTGCACGGCTTCGCGCAGGGTGTTCTTCTTCACGCCGGTGGGGTCCCACGCGGTTTTCGCGGCGACCGGGGCGGCCTGGCCGAGGGCGGAGAAGGTGATCTGCGAGCCGCGGTCCTCGAGGATCGGGCCCCAGGTGTCGCTCTCCCAGTAGCCCAGCGAACGCGCGGAGATTTCGACGGCGTTGAGGGCATCCGTCTTCTCGGCGTCGGTCAGGTACTCGGCGTAGATCTGGTTCCAGGCACCGTCGGCGTGCCGGTAGTACTGCGTGCCGCAGGTGGGCATCAGGTGCAGGCGCGAGAGGATGTCTTCACTCACGGTGTCGAGGTTGTCGATCAACTGCATGTGGAACTGGGCGATCTGCCCGCCGGAGATGACGCATACGTCGACGACCCCGAGCAGGTTGACCATGAGTTCGGCCATGCGCGGGTCGAGCGGCGACTTGGAAGCGGCCAGCGTGTCATCGAGATCGAAGGCAACCAGGCGGGGAAGTGTCGTCATGTGAAGTGTGGATCCTTTGCAGTTACTCGGGGCCGTAGTCGTGGCCCGGAGCTTGACGTCACCCATGCGCGACGCCCTAAAAAGTGTACAGCGGGCCCTGCTTGTCGAGCCGGGGCGGGTGCGGGGCTGGTTTCGGGGCGGGTTTCGGGCGGGTGCGGGCAGGGTGCGGGGCTGGGTGTGGGGAGACGGGTGCCGCGGCGGCGGGAGCCGTCGGGGCTCGCGCGGGAGCGTCCGTCGTGACGTTAACTCGGAGAATTTCGGGACACGCCCTATGTGCCCGGGTGGGGTGACCCCGTCCGAAAAGACCGGGTCACCCCAGCCACGGGGAACGGCGTGTCACGAAAAAGTCCGCAGATAACGCGGGGGCACGGATGCCGCGGCGCGGGTTCAGAGAATGGCTCGCCGGGTTTCGACAAACGAAACCACCGACAAGCACCACCACCGACAAGCGAAACCACCGAGCCGCGAAACCACCGCTACAGCCCCGCGGGCAACTCACCCGTCGCCACGAGATACAGCCGTTGCGTCGGACGCGTCATCGCCACGTACAGCGCCCCGGCCCCACGCGAAGACGCCGCCACGATCCCCGCCGGGTCCACCACGATCACGGCGTCGAACTCCAGCCCCTTTGAATCCTGCGGGGTGAGCACCGCCACATCCTTGAGCAGCCCCGCAGCCCCGACACCGACACTGACGCCCAAGGAACCGAACGCAGCACCCAGCGAACCAACAACTCCAGCCAGAAAGTGCTCCAGCACGATCACTGCAACCGTGCCACCCAACCCCAGCGAGCGTTCCCGTCTAACGGCCGAAACAACATCCGTGAGCGTCTCAATCGGCCACTCGCTCGCCCGCACCGACCGCGCCGGGGTGATCGGCAGGTCGTGCGCGAGCGCCATCGACTCGGCAGCCGAAGCGATTTGGCTCGGCGTTCGGTAGTTCACGGTGAGCTCCTCGAGCCGCCACCGCGAGGCCTCGAGCGAGGAGCCGAGCAGGGGCTCGAGGGCGTCGCGCCAGTTCGACGCGGCCGCGGCCGACGCCGCCTGGGCGATGTCGCCCACGATTGTGAACGACCGCAGCGGGCCGCGCCGCAGCACCAGCCGCCACTGCATCGGCGACAGCTCCTGTGCTTCGTCGACGACCACGTGACCGTAAGTCCAGGTGCGGTCGAGCGCGGCGCGCTCGGCCGTGGTGGCCCGGTCGCCGAGCTCGGCGAAGTTGTCGGCGAGCGCCTTGGCGTTCACGAGCCCCTTCACCTCCATGTTCGAGATCGCCAGCTCGGCGTTCTCCACGTCGCGCTTGCGCTGCTCCTTGTGCTCGCGCTTCTGGGCTGCGTCGACCACGTTGTACTCGCCCAGGTGTTCGGCCGCCTCGTCGAGCAGCGGCACGTCCGAGATGGTGAACTCGGCATCGCGTGGCCGGTGCAGCAGCGCGCGCTGCGCCGGCGTCCAGGTGGGGGTGAGCTGCGCCAGCCATTGCGGGCGGGCGTAGAGGTCTTGCACGAGCTTCTCGGGGGTGAGCGGCAGCCAGGCCGTGTTCAGCGCCACCCGCACGTCGTCGGCCAGGCGCAGGTCTTCGCGCAGCATGGGCAGATCGGTGTCGTCCATCGACCGGCCCTGGTCCTTCAACTGCGCGAGCCACTCCCGGGAGAGCGCGGCGAGCGCGTTCTTCACGAACGTGACCCGGGCCTCGTTGTGCGGCTTGCCGCCGGCCCGCGCCCGGTGAATCGCGGTCTCGATCAGTTGCGGCTTGAGTGTGAGCCGGTCACCGTTCACGACCAGCACCTGCGCCGACGCCGGCACCCGCTGCCGCGAGCGCACGGCACGCTGGACGAGCCGGGCCATCGAGGTCTGGCCCTTGATCGCGGCGACGGCCGGGGCATCCTCTCGGGTGGCCTCGATACCCGGATAGAGCTGGCCCACGGATGCGAGCACCACCCCGGTCTCCCCCAGCGACGGCAGCACCGCCTCGATGTAGTGCAGGAAAGACTCCGACGGCCCCACGATGAGCACACCCGAGTTCTTCAGCCGATCGCGATGCGTATATAAGAGGTATGCCGCGCGGTGCAGGGCCACGGCCGTCTTGCCCGTGCCCGGGCCGCCCTGCACGACGAGCACGCCCTTCAGGTCTGAACGGATGATGCGGTCCTGCTCCGCCTGGATCGTCGAGACGATATCGCTCATGTGCCCGGTGCGCTGGGCGGTGAGTGCGGCCAGCAGCGCGCCCTCCCCCTGGTGCTGGGTTGCCGAATCGTCCTCGAGAAGCGCGGCGTCGAGGATCTCGTCCTCGATGCGCACGATGTCCCGGCCCTTCGAGAGCAGATGCCGGCGGGCGCGGGCCCCGAGCGGCGTCGCCGCGGTGGCCTGGTAGAACGCGCTGGCCTGCGGCACTCGCCAGTCGAGCAGGATGGGCTGCAGGTCTTCGTCGCGCAGCCCCAGCCGGCCGATGTAGCGGTAGACGGAGGCATCCGTCGAGTCGGAAGAAGAGGAAGAGTCAGAGTCAGAGTCAGAGGTGTCGGCGGCCACTTCGAGCCGGCCGAACGCCAGCCGGTCGTCGACCTCGCGCAGCTGCACGATGCGGTCTTCGTAGAGGCGCGCGAACGTGTCTCGTTCGGAGCGCGACTGGTGGTTGCCGCCCACGTCGAGCCGCCGCACGGCCACGAGTTGCTGCTCGGCCTCCCGCTGCAGAGCGTCGAGACGCGCATACAGGTTCGCGACATATTGCTGTTCCCGTTGAAGCTCCTGGTCGACCACGCGCACACCCTTTGAAATCCGAGCCTCAAGTTTACTCGGGTCGAATCATTCACCTGACCGAGAAAAAAACAGTGACGCACCTCGGCCAGTGAGGGTCAGGCTCGCTCGAACCCTCAGCCCGCTCGGTAGTCTGGTCACACTGCCGTTTGAACGAAGGACCATTGGTGCCCGAAACACGTAGACACGGGCGCATCGAAGGCCTCGACCTCATTCGCGGTCTCGCCATCGGGCTGGTCCTGCTGCGCCACGCGTGGCCGTCCACGTTCGGCGGCGGCGGCATCGTGGGTGTCGTCATGTTCTTCGCCCTCAGCGGCTACCTGATCACCGGGCTGCTCCTCTCCGACATCGGTTGCTTCGGTCGGGTGCGATACGGCCGCTTCTACCGCAATCGCGCACTACGACTGGTTCCCGCACTGGTGCTCATGTTGGGTGTTCTGGCCGTGGTCACGCTGATTCTTGACCCCTGGGGCGATAGGGCCGGCCTTGGCCGTGCCCTGCTCATCGGCATCACCTACACCGGCAATCTGCCGATCCCGCTGGGCAGTTCGGGCATCAGCCACCTGTGGACGCTGGCCACCGAGGAACAGTTCTACCTCGTCTGGCCGATCCTGCTGGCCATCGGGGTGCGGTTCCGTCGCATGCGCTGGGTGCTGGCGGTATCGGTGCTCGCCATCGCCACCGTCATGATCGCGTCGATGCTGATGACAGCCCCGGACATTACGCGCATCTACACGCTGCCCAGCTCCTGGGCGATCGCGATGGTGATCGGCGCCGCCGCCTACGTGGGTCAGGATGCTCTGGGCCGGCTCCTCCCCAAATCCGGCATTCCGCGGGCTGCGCTCTCACTCCTCAGCCTGGGCATTCTGATGATGATCACGTTCTCCCCGATCGCTAAGAGCTGGCACCTCACGTACGTGGCGATCGGCCCGCTGGTGGCTCTCTTGACGGTGGTGATCATCTTGCACCTGCGTGAGTGGAAGACCCTCCCGAAACGGTGGCTGAAGCCCGCACTGGCTCTCGGCACCATCTCGTATGCGGCGTACCTGTGGAACTACCCGGTGGTGCTGTGGCTGAGTGCCACGCCGGCGATCCCTCACGGCCCCCTGCTCTCCCTGCCGATCACTCTGTTGGCGGCAACGATCAGCTGGTGGCTGGTGGAGCGCCCGTTCCTCGCCTGGAAGTCCAGGCTGGACGCCCAACCTTCCGTGCCCGCGCAGAGTGCTCCGGCACGACTGAAGCAGTCCTGAAACGGGAGTGGTCGACTCGCGCCGTCGTCGCCCATCTCCGCCACGAAATCCGTCCCGGGCCCCGGCCGCCGAATTCTGCGTTCATTTTGTGGGGGCACCGCTCCTAGGGGCACCGCCACTGGGGGCACAAGTTCGCCTCGTGCGCCGCTCAGCGCCGCTCAGCGCTGCATAAGCTCGCAACGTGACCACGCCATTGGAGTGCCCCGGATGTCGCCATTCCGCAACCTCGGTCGGCGCCAGGTTCACCCTCACCAGCTTACTGCGACGGCCCCGGCCCACCGAGTGCCGCCAGCCGTTGGTACTTCTGGACGAGTTCGGACCATTCGACCAGGAATGCGGATGTTGGGATGCCTTCCACACACTCGCACAAGGCCGCCGCTCCACCACGCGAAACCCCTGCATACGCCAAGAGCCCGCCAGTGCACGCCCACCCCCTTTTTGGGGACGCAGGATCGTATTCCACACGATCACACCCGCCATAAGCTAAAACGTGACTAGGATCCGCCCCGAGCAGATGGGGCACAAAGCTCTGCTCCGACGTGGGCGCAGTCACAAGCGACTTCAATACGCGTTTCTCTTCGTCGCGGCCGCCGCCGCGGGAATCACCGGTTTTGCCGCTATCACCATGACGCTCTAGCGACACAGGCTTCAGCTGACTACGTCGGCATGGGGGGCGGCCATCGCCGCCGGATCGTTGGCCTTAGCGCTCTCGATCGGCTCTCCCGCGATCATGGCCTGGGCCGAAGAACCGCCCTCAACGGCGACCAACGAAGAGCCGGTCGTAACGTCGGATGATTCGACCGTTCCAGTACCGGAGACCCCGCCCGAAACGTCCACCCCGGTCAACCCGAGCCCGGTTGACACGCCGGCCACTGACACACCCGAACCGGAGGTCAGCCAAGCGCCGACGGAACCGGCACCCGCCGACCTGACCGTTGCACCCGAAGCCGTTGCTCCCGCGCCTGTGACCCAGGAGAGCCCGACCACGACCTCGAATGAAGAGCCGGCGGGGAGCCGCTCGCAGTACAGCAGATCGAATTACAGCAGCTCGAATTACAGCAGCTCGCGGTCCAGCGATCGAGACTCGGACGAGAAAACAGCTGTGGATGCCTCAGACCTGAGCGTGCTCGGCATCACGACGACCACGCCAACTGCGCCTCTTCAACTGCAGCTGCAACCTGAAACCGCAGCCACCTCGGAGGCCACCGCGACCCCCACCCCGTCCGAGGTGCTCGACTCGGCGGACTCCGCCAGTTCCGTGGCCTCAAGCCTGTCTCCGCTCGCCGTCATTGTTCTGGTGAGCAGCCTGAGCCTGATCGTGCTGCTTGGCGTTGGAAACTTTTTCTATCGCACTCGCTTCGCCAATCGCCAGCAGCCGCGGTCTTTCTCCCGCCGCTGAGGCGCAGACTTACAGGGCGGCAGGAACGTCTACCGTGTTGCCAGCGAATCGGTGAGCCGCTCAGTTATCCGTGCACCCGCTTGTCTACTTCGCGGTACTGCAGCCGGGGGCGTCGACCGTGACCGCGGTCGGGTTCAGCATCGGCGTCGTGCGCAGTTCCGGTGCCGCGTAGGTGCCGGCGGGGCCAATGAAGACGGCCGTGACCGCGCTGGTCTGACCGGGGGTCAGCATGACCGAGAACCGTGCCACGGGCCGGCCGAGGTCGTCGGTGGTGGTCTCCAGACCGGCCCCGTCGACGGCGTCGATCGACGACGACACGAAGGTCGTGCCGGGAGGCCCATAGACGAAGACCTCGGTGCGGAACTGTTTGACGCCCCACGCGCCGCTGGCCACGTAGCTCGGAAGCACCGCCGCAAGTTCCGGCGTGAGGGTGGAGTGCAGCTTGGCCGTCGTGGTGAAGGTCGGGGTCGCCGCGGTGCAGACATCCGTACTGAGCGTCGCGCCGGTTTCGAGGTAGAAGTCCATCTTCGATGCCGACATATCCCGGAAGAATACCCCCGTGGTGGTCGACTCATCGTTGGTTGTGGGCAGGATGCCGGCGATAGGGGTGCCTTCGAGAATCTTCTGCTCCTCGGGGTGGGCGCTCCACGCCATGATGCGGTGCTCGCTGACACCTTGGGTGACGGCTTTCAACATGGTCTGCGGTTCGGCCTGCGAGTTCGTCACGGCGTCAAACATGGTTTTAGCGGCCTCAGCGAAGAAAGCGTCGGTCTGGTCAGGCCCATCCCGGCCCTGGTAACGGAAGTAGATTTCGTTCAGCAGCAGGGCCACGGCGTTGTCCTTCGAGAGCACATCACCGGTACTCATCGTGACCGGGCCAGTAGCGCCCAGCATGTGCGCCAGAGCGACGGGGTCGATTGAGATTACTCCGTCGACGGTTCCGCCGACGTCCCGTTGCCAGAACGCCTGCGCGATCTCGGCTGCGGTGGGGAAGTCGGGCCGGCTGGTCGCGAGGTTCAGTCTGGTGTACATCAGCGAGGTGAACAGCGAAGAGACCTTGGCGTCTTCTCCAATCGCCGGACTCACGGCGTCTTTCAGGAAGGTTTGGCTAGACGCCTGGCGGCCGATGCTGATCTTGCCGTCGAGCACGGTGACCTCGGTAAGGGCGGCGGCAGTGCCACCGAGCGCGGTTGTCTCAGCTAGGTTTTGGAAAACGAGAATGTAGGTACGTGGCCCCGAGGCTCCGAGCATGTCGGGTGCCACCGAGGTGAACGAGTTCACGTCCCTCACGCTAGTTGCCGCGCCGTCGAGCATGGTCGAGAGCTTGGTGCCGGCCGCGCTGATCTGCTCGATGGTGCCGTCGAGTTCAATATCGGCAACAGCTTCCGCCGCCGAATCGAGCGCGGTACTCGCTGTGGCGAGGGCTGTGTTCAGCTTCACGATCGGCCCGAGGTTAATCTTTCCGTCAACGGGCTTCAGCGACGCGGCACTCAGGCCTGACGCCACTGACGCGATCGGCGCGACCGCATCCTGCGCCACCATGTCGATGGCCTCTGCCATCTGGCGCACGGCAGAGAGGTTTGGGCCAGCGAACGGAACGATTTCCGCAGTCCGCCACAGCGGGTCATGAGTCTGATCGACAGCCTTGCTCGTAGCGACGGAGAGTTTCGTAGATGTGTCACCGACGCCCGCAAAGTCCATGGCCGTGGCCTGGGTCTTCAGGGCACCCACGAGGGTCTGCGCCTTTTCGAGCTCTGCCTTGGCAGTCAGCGCCCGAGAGCCGACCCATCCCCCGGCGGCACTGAGCAGAACGACGAGTCCGATAAGCACGGTGAGGGTGATCAGAACTCGCCGGTGACGGCTCTTTACCCGCCGAGGTCGGGCGTGAGCGGCGGCGCGGTCGTCGGTTGAATCAGTCACCTACGTACGCTAACCCATGCCGGCCGATCGCCCAGTATCGGCTGGCGCGCACGCCGGCTCCGTGGTGCCCGCCCGTTCACTCCATCGTCTGAAACTCCGACTGGACCGCATCGAGCGTGTCCATCTGGAACCCTTGCTGCACAGCCTTCAGCTTGTCTTGATCGATGACGACAATAGATTGGCCGTCCGGTGAGGTGCCGGTGCCCATTGTCGGCAGGGTGAAGAAGGTGACGTCACCCACACGCACGTCGCGCAGTTCCACGGCCAGACCGGCCACGTAGGCCGAGTTCAGCCCCTCGTCTACGGCGAGGTAGGGAGCAATCGCTCCGACCAGACCGCTGATCTTGGCGGGATTTGAGAGGGTTTCCACCGTCAGCGACTTGCCGAGCACGGCCTTGATGAAGGCTTGCTGGTTACGTGCGCGCTGAAAGTCGCCGTCAGAGAAGGCGTAACGTTCCCGCACGAAGGCCAGCGCCTCCGTCCCGTTCAAGAGGTGCGTCCCCTCGGCGAAGTAATGCCCCTTCAGATGGGACGAGTCGAATCCGATCGGATTGTCGATGGCCACGCCGCCCAGCGCATCTGTGATGCCCTTAAAACCGGTGAAATCGACAATCGCCACATGGTCGATGCGTGCACCAAGAAGACCTTCAATGGTCTGCACTGCGAGGGGCACTCCGCCGTAGGACATGGCGGCGTTGATCTTGTCCTCGCCACGGCCCGGAATCTCGAGCCAGCTGTCACGCATGATCGACATGACGTAGATGTTTTTGCGGTTCGCCGGCACATGCACCACCATGATGGTGTCCGAGCGCTGGCCGGTCAGGTCTGCAATGGACCCATCGTTGGCTCCCCGCGTGTCAGAGCCGAGCAGAAGGATGTTCTGCCCGCTCGTGTTCCGCCCGCTCGCCGCATCGACGGGTGCCGCCGTCGGGCGAGACGCCTCGTCGGGAAACACATCCGGAATCTTCACTGTCTGGGTGTCGAAGGTGTTGCTCAGGCTCCACACATAGATACCCGCGGTGCCGGCGACGAGGAGGATTACTGCGGCGATGGCGATGAGCACGATCCGCCGTCCTCGGCGTTTCGGCTTCGTCAGAGGGGCATGAGATACTCCAGTCATCACGGTCGACCGAGCCCCAGGTACGTCCAGCCCGCAGCCCGCCACGCGGCCGCATCGAGCGTGTTCCGGCCGTCGATGATGATGGGAACACGCACGAGTGTGGCCGCCCAGACCGGGTCGATCTGCTTGAACTCGGCCCACTCGGTGACCAGCACCACTGCGTCCGCGTCACGCAAGGTCTCCTCGATACTGGTCGAGTAGGTGAGTTGCGGATGCCGCAACCTTGAGTTCTCGATTCCCTGCGGGTCGGTCGCCACAACGTCGGCACCGAGCCCCCGCAGCTGCACGGCCACGTCGAGTGCCGGTGAGTCCCGCACGTCGTCGGAGTGCGGCTTGAAGCTCAGCCCGAGTACGGCAACCTTCGCGGTGTAGACGGGCTTGTCCAGCGCCTGCAAAGTCATTGCCACGACCCGCTGCCGCTGCCGCAGGTTGATCGCATCGACCTCCTTCAGGAAGGCGACCGAGTCGCCCCGGCCGAGTTCCTCAGCACGGGCGGTGAACGCACGGATGTCCTTGGGTAGGCAGCCGCCGCCGAACCCGACCCCGGCATTGAGGAAGCGGCGCCCTATGCGGTTATCGAAGCCGATGGCGTCGGCCAGCTCACTGATGTTCGCCCCGGAGGCGTCGGCAATCTCAGACATGGCATTGATGAAACTGATCTTGGTGGCGAGGAACGCATTCGCTGAGACCTTCACGAGCTCGGCGGTGGCGTAGTCGGTGACGATCAATGGAGTCTGCGCGGCCATCGCCGAGGCATAGACCTCGTTCAGCAATGCCGTTGCTTGCTCGCCGGCCTCGCCAGGAGGGACGCCGTAGACCAGCCGGTCAGGGCTGATGGTGTCTTTCACTGCGAAGCCCTCGCGCAGAAATTCGGGGTTCCAAGCGAGGGTCGCGCCGTTGCCGGAGGCCTCGATCACGGCGGCCAGGCGAGCCGCGGTTCCGACCGGCACCGTGCTTTTACCCACGACCAGGTCACCGGCAGCGAGATGGGGCAACAGAGACTGCACGGCGGCGTCGACGTAGGTGAGGTCGGCTGCGTGACTGCCTGCCTTCTGCGGGGTGCCAACGCCGATGAAGTGCACCTGGGCGCCGGCCGCATCGGCGATGTCGGTGCTGAAGCGAAGCCGACCCGAGGCCATGGCCGAGGTGAGAATCTCAGGCAGACCCGGCTCGTAGAACGGCGGCTTACCCGCGGCGAGCTGCTCGATCTTGCGGGCGTCAATATCGATGCCCACCACCTCATGACCGAGTTCGGCCATCGCCGAGGCGTGCACCGCCCCGAGGTAGCCACAGCCGATAACCGAAATCTTCATGCGTTCTCTTCCATGTGGTTCAGCCTATTAGTGACTGCCCTGCTGGCCAGCATGCGTGGAATCGATGAGACGGTCAGTGCGTCGTATAGCCGCCCTACTACTTCGTAGGATCGCAGCCGGGGCATCGACCGTGACCGTGGTCGGATTCAGCATCGGGGTCGTGCGGAGTTCCGGTGCCGCGTAGGTGCCGGCCGGCCCGGTGAAGACGGCCGTGACCGCACTGGTCTGACTGGGGGTAAGCATTACCGAGAACCGTGCCACCGGCCGGCCGAGATCATCGGTGGTGGTCTCAAGTTCCGCACCGACGTCGGCTGCGATCGACGAGGACGCAGAGGTCGTGCCGGGAGGCCCGTGGACGAATGCCTCCGTGTGGGACTGTTTGACGCCCCCCGCGCCGCTGGCCACATAACTCGGCAGCTTGCCGCCAGTTCGGGTGTCAGCGTGGAGCGCAGGTTCACGGTGGTGGTGAAGGTCGGGGTTTCCGCGGTGCCGACATCCGTGCTGAGCGTCGCGGCGGTCTCAAGGTAGAAGTCCATCTTGGGCGCCGACATGTCTCGGAATAACACACCCGTGGTGGTGGAGTCCTCATTCGTTGTGGGCAGGATGCCGGCGATCGGAATGCCCGCGAGAATCTTCTGCTCCTCGGTGTGCGAGCTCCACGCCATGATGCGGTATTCGTTGACGCCCTGGCTCACGGCCTTCACCATGTCTTGCGGTTCAGCCTTCGAATTGGTCACCGCGTCAAACATCGTCTTGGCTGCCTCAGCAAAAACGCATCCGTCTGATCGGGTCCTTTCTTGCCCTGGTAGCGGAAGTAGATTTCGTTCAGCAGCAGAGCCACGGCGTTGTCTTTGGAGAGCACATCGCCCGTGCTCATCGCCACGGGACCGGTGGCACCGAGCATGTGGGCAAGTGCAGCGGGGTCGATCGAGATAACACCGTCGACGGTGCCGCCAAAGTCCTGCTGCCAGAAGGCCTGGGTGAACCGGGCGGCCGTGGGTAAGTCAGGCCTACTCGTTGAGAGGTTCAGCCGCGTGAACATCAGCTGTGTGTACAGTGCGGAGAGCTTGGGGTCTTCCGTGACGACCGGTTTGCCGTCCCGCCACGGGGAGCCCTGGCGCGACGCCTGTCGGGCAATGCTGATCGCCCCATCGTCAATGGTGACCTCGGTCAGGGCGGCGGCGGTCCCACCGAGCGCGGTGGTTTCGGCGAGGTTCTGGAAAATCAGGCTGTAGGTGCGGGGCCCGGATGCGCCGAGAATATCGGGTGCCACCGAGGTGAACGAGCTCACGTCCCCCACGATGGTTGCCGCACCGTCGAGCATGGTGGAGAGCTTGATACCGGCCGCGATGACTTGGTCGACGGTGCTATCGAGACTAATCGCGGCTACGGATGATGCCGCCGAGTTGAGGGCTGTGCTCGCAGTTGACACGGCTGTATTCAGCTCCACGATCGGCCCAAGATTGATCTTCCCTTCGACGGGCTTTAGCGACGCGGCACTCAGGCCGGATGCGATTGTGGCGATAAGTGCGACCGCTTGCTCGGCCACTACGTCAACAACTTCGGCCATTTCACGCACCGCGGTGGGGTTCACTCCGGCAAAGGGGATGAGTTCTGCGGCCCGCCAAAGCGGATCGTGAGTTTGGTCGACGGCCTTGCTCGTGGCAGCCGAGAGTTCGTTGGACGTGGCGCCGACCCCGACGAAGTCCATCGCGGCAGCTTGGGTTTTGAGTGTGCCCACGAGGGTCTGCTCCCAGAGGAGCCAGCTTCGGACATCGCGGATCTGAGCGCCCGCGGCATCACCACCACGCCAGCGGAATCTCTTCAACTGCAATTGCAACCTGTGGTGGCGCGCACCCGAAGACCAGGGCAAGCGACGCGCCATCCGCGGCCCTATACACGACAGACTCCGCCAGTGCGGTGGCAGCCTCAAGCTTGTCCGGCCCTGACCCCGTCATTGTTCTGGTGAGCAGCCTCGGCCTGCTCGTGCTCCTCGGTCTAGGAAACGTCTTCTACATCACTCGCATTGCCAACCGCCAACCGCTAACCGCTAACCGCCACGAGCTTTCCCCCGCCGCTGAGCAACGGGCTCTGTGCCGCGACAATGCAGACATGGCGGAAAGAATTAGGTCGGGGCCGCACCGGAGTTGATCCACACCTCGAGTTAGGAGAAGACTAGATGCAGTCCTGAACCCAGTAATCCTCACATTCGGCGGAGCACCACCGCGTCACCAGAACGGCCGTAATTGGGCGCCGACACTGCAGGCAGCGATTACGACGTACAGGCCAAAACCTGCGCAGTGACGGTCGGGCGAGTCGCGTTGGCATAGCGTTGCCTCCTAGGCAGCCAAATAGGTGGGTGACCAGACCATAGACCTGTCCCGGGGAGAAGAGAAGGGCGCGGCTGCCACTTGCTTAGGAGCAGCCGTCAGAAACTCCTCCTACGCCATATGGCCCGCTACTCAGGTTGATACTCATTCAATGTGTCGGTTTGGAATCCCCGCTGCACGATAGCCAGCTTGTCCTAACCGATGACGACAATCGACTGGCCGTCGGGCGCAGTTCGGGTGCCCGCCGTTGGAAGCGTGAAGAAGGAAACGTCGCCCACACGCACGTCACCTATCTCCACTGAAAGACCCGCCGCATAGGCCGCGTTCAGCCCGCCATCGACAGCGACGAAGGGCGCCACCGGGCCGATGAGACCGCTTAATTTACCCGCGTTGATTAGTGTCTCCGCATTAAGGGTCTTCTTGCCCAGCACTGCTTTATAGGACACCTGCTGATTGCGAGCTCATTGGAAATCCCCGTCGGTAAACGCGTACCGTTTCCTCACGATGGCCAAAGCCTCATCACCGTTTAGGCTTTGGGCACCCTCGGAAAACTATCTGCGATCTCAGACGTTGCACTAATGCAGCTTATTTTGGTGGCCAAGAAGGCATTTGCGGCGACTTTCACCAGCTCAGCCGTGGCGAAGTCGGTCACGATAAGGGGAGTTTGGGCGGCCAACGCCAACGCGAAGACCTCGTTTAGGAGCTGCGTCAAGTGTCCCCCGGCCGGGCCGGGTTCCACTTGGGCCACCGTGCCGACCGGAACGGTGCTCTTTCCCACAGCGAGGTCGTCTGCTCTCAGGTATGGAAGCAGAGCGCTAACTGCAGCGTCGACGTAGCGGAGGTCTGCGGAATGACTACCTAGTTTCTGAGGGGTTCGGACGTCTACGAAATGGACCTGTGCATCTGCGGCATCTGCCATATCCGTACTAAATCGCAGCCGGCCCCAGGCCATGGCCGACGTGAGAATTTCTTAAAGCCCGGGCTCGCAGAAAGGCGGCTTTCCGGAGGAGAGCTGGGCAATTTTGCTGGCATCGATGTCAATACCCACGACCTCGTGGCCCGACATGGCCATTGCCGATGCATGCACTGCGCCAAGGTATACACAGCCGATTACGGACATTCTCATGCAAGTTGCCTCCTTGCTCAAGACAATCGGTGAGGGTGCGTGTCGCCGCTCATTGAAAAGCAGTTCCTTGGCGCTCTCCGAGCATTACCGGGCTACTTTTGAAGGAGCGAGGACAGATGCCAGCGTGGCTTGCGCACGCTCAGGCAGCGCGACTGCCTAGCCGCTTTCCTCAGCAGCCATAACGGTGGCGGCGCCAATGGGCGCTTAAATTATCGAACCCTAGTGCGACTATCGCCATTCACCGCCCGTGCGCGCTAAAACGCAAAGCACTCCGGACGCTAGGATCGGGACTGATGTGTTGTATAAAAGGCTGGCGAGACAAGCTAACACTCCACTACTTCACAGTCTATAAGAGGTTGGGAATTCTGGGTTGAGCGCGCGCATGGCATCCACCGCGGCGATAAAGATGCGGAATAGATCTACCTGCCGCATTGGCTTCTGGGTCACCCAACCGGGAATTTGGCGTTGAGCCTCTCGGCCACTGCCACCCGAGGCGGCGCAGCGGTAGTAACCGGCCAAGTCATCAAGCTCTGCTTGCTGCTTGTGAACTTGATTGTTCTTGGGCGCTTGCTCTCGCCCGCTGATTTTGGTCTTCTAGCAATGGTCATGGCTGTTGTCGGAGTCGGGGAACTTTTCCGAGATTTCGGTCTTTCTTCAGCGGCAGTTCAGGCCAAGACGATCTCACATGCACAAAAATCCAATCTATTTTGGATCAACTCTCTGCTCGGTCTCTCCCTCGCGGGTGCTTGCTGCGGGGCAGCCACCTTGATCGCGTCTCTTTACGGTGACCCTCGGCTGGTGAACGTGATACTGGCGATCTCGGTCACTTTTCTTTTGAATGGAATTCAGACGCAGTTCCAGGTCGAACTCACTCGAAATCATCGATTCTTCACACTCGCTGCCACAGATGTGGGGTCACAGGTAGCAGGCCTCGGCGTTGCAGTGATTCTCGCGCTTTCAGGAGCAGGATATTGGGCGCTCGTGGGTTTGCAGTTGGGAATAGCTGCCACCCTCTGCATCCTCCGGGTAGCGCTGGCGCGGTGGGTCCCTGGACTGCCGACGCGCAGGTCTGAGATCAAGCCATTTCTCCAGTACGGATGGCACTTGGGCTGGGCTCAGATCGTCGGCTACATAAGTTACAACGTTGACAGCATCATCCTAGGGGCCCGCTCCGGCGCAGCGGCACTCGGGCTCTACAACCGAGCGTTCCAGATAATCACGCTGCCCGTGGTCCAGTTGCTGGGCCCACTTTCTAACGTCGTTCTTCCACTTTTGTCACGCGTCGAATCAAAAGTGGTCTTTGTTCAAGCGGTCACCCGTATTCAGCTCATGCTGAGCTACATTGCGTCGCTATTCTTCGGTCTGCTTGTTGCCACCGCCTACCCATTTGTCCGAATACTTCTTGGGCCCGCTTGGGTTCAATCAGCACCGATCCTTCAACTTCTAAGCATTGGCGCCCTATTTCAGGTGATGACCTACACGGGATATTGGGTTTTCCTGGCACGTGCGCTGACCAAATCGCTTCTTCGTTACAATCTAGTCACGAAGACATTCGTAATTCTCTGCGTCGTGATTGGTAGCACCTGGGGGCCACTTGGCGTGGCGGCGGGGTACTCGCTAGGGCTGGTGGTTTCCTGGCCCGTTTCATTATTCTGGCTCCGCCGCATCAGCGATTTCCCCGTGAGAGAAACTACACCAATAGCTCTCAGGGGCATCGGTCTAGCGATGACCGTGGCAGGGTGCGGGCTCTTGGTTGGATTACTGGTGCCCGTAGATTCTGCGTTTCTGCAGTTCGCAATAAACGCGGGTGGGGCGATCGTTGGTCTTGCGCTCACCCTCGTTGTTCGTCCTCTGAGAATCGAACTTCTCCAGTTAACTGTGTCCGCATTGCAGTCAGTTCGACGGAAGCTGTGATGGTCAGATCGACCAACGACTAAATGGAAAGAGATACTTTGACAACCGTTAACACCCCCCTAAATACTCCGGACCGCACCTCGATGAAATCGATTGCCAAGGCTACGCTCATCTCAGCGCTAGACAGCCGAGTGAGTTTATCTGTTACCTCCTTGATTGATTCTCTAGCTATTCGAGCGGGTTCCCGCTCGCGGCGACGCAGGGAGAGTGCGGGTGCGCATGTCCTTATAAATTCAGCGGGGGGTGGAAACATCGGCGACCAAGCCATGTTCGAGAGCTTTCTGGCGAACGTCAATGGACCCGTAAAGGTCATTGTCCGCAATATCGATGCTTTCGATGTACCGGAGGCGCTCAACCGCGCGAGGGTCGAACTAGTGGTTCTCCCAAGCCTCATCTATGGGCGCGGCCTGAGCCGGCTCCTGAACGTCATGACGTTCGCACGGGCCCTTCGCGGCGCCCGGTCGCTTTCGATCGTTGGAGCGGACGTGATGGATGGTGGATACGGCCGACGCCCCTCGTCACTCGAATGGAGCCTGGCTGCTGCGGCATCAAAGGCCATGGTCCCGACAAGGGTGCTTGGATTCAGCTGGAAGAACAATGTGGACGGACAAATTCAGCGAGCTGCGCGTAGCGCCGTCCTCAACGGGGTCATTGCCATTGCTCGTGATCCGCACTCGCGCTCTCGTTTGCTCGAGAACAATATCGGCGTAGCGCTTGAGGCCGCCGACGTAGTTTTTCTACACGAAGGAATCTCCGCATCTAATAGCTACGAAGAACTTCTCCGAGGTTGGGTCGCCGCCGGGAAGCGGGTTGCCATCGTGAACATGAGCGGGTTGATCAACGCAAGCTTTGATCAGAGCAAGGAGTACACCCACATCGTGCATACGCTCCGTGAACTCGGATATGAAGTCATCTTGCTCCCCCACGTTTCGACGGATATCCCAGTTATCAAAAGTTTCATCGGATTCAACCGCGACCACGCGACGATCGATCACGTGGACCTGCTCCTCACGCCCTCGGAGGTCAAGGCCCTTGCAGCCCAGGCTGACGTGGTCGTCACGGGACGGATGCACTTGTCGATCCTTGCCCTCAGTGTGGGAGTGCCATCAATTGTTCTAGCTACGCAAGGCAAAGTTCTCGGATTGATGGAGTTGGTTGGGACGCCGAGGTTCTGTATTGATCCAGTTGCCGGATTCGCCGCCGAAGTCACAGCGCGGCTCCGTGAGCTTGAAATCAGTCGGAACGAGACTGTGGCAGATATCGTCGCAGGTGTGCAAAAGGCTCAAGTGCTCGCGGCGGTGAATTTCCGTGATCTCTGAGGCGGCAAGCGTCAAGACGAGACAGCCCACGAGTTACCGGTGGGTGATGGTGCCTGATGTTCGGTAACGTGCTGGAAGTCATCAAGGCAACCATTGTTCTTCGTGTAGCCCGGGCGCACGTGCAAGGGGTTTCACGTGCTTACGGCCTGCTCCCCCAAATAAAGAACAAGGGAACACTTCGAATTGGACCTGGATTCCAAATCCGAGGCCAACGGTTCCGCGTGGGAATTGCAGTCGGTACGGAGGGAACCCTAAACATTGGTAAGGACGTGTTCCTGAATCAGGGGGTGAGCATCGCGGCAATGACAACGATCATGATCGGCGACAACGTCAAGATTGCGGATCTTGTGACCATCCAAGACACGAATTATCATCAAGTGTCTCCAGACGAACCCATAGTTGCGGCTCCGATCACCATCTGCAGGAATGTATGGCTCGGTCGGCTATCGATCATTTCCCCTGGCGTCACGATTGGTGAAAATTCCGTTGTTGCCGCTGGTTCGATCGTCACCAAGAATGTTGAACCCAACACTGTTGTCGCTGGTGCTCCGGCCAAGCTAGTACGGGTCTTTTCCGTGCCCGAGGGATGGGTGCGCGGGTAGTCGTCAAACAGACTGAGGTGGACAACGGCTAGACGCCCTTACCTGCAGCGTCACGCCACATCTTCCCATCGGACCAGAGCGGCTTCTTCAAAGTCGTATCGTAATAATGTTGGCCGGAGACGGCCACAGCAGGGCGTTGCGCGCTCCCCCCGGATTGCGGGGTGACGACGGATTCACCAACTGACGTTTGGAGAACGAGTTCTGGACGGCCCTGATTATTTAGTCTAAGGAACGCTTTAGCTTGCCCCGGAGCCGGCAAGCTCGGCGTGCCCGCTTGTGGCACCTCAAACAAGATGTATCCGCCACCGCCACCGCCGTGCAGTTTGAGGCTCGCACTACGGAAGACTCCGTCAGTCTTCAGGACCTTTGAACTCTCCCGATACAGATTTGTGTCGAGTTCTACAGCGCCCGAACCCCAGGTAATCTCACCGTCCCCGCGAATGCGAAACCGCTCATGCATTTCGGAGGCAACTTTTGAACGAAGCGCTTTATCGGTGGCAAGTTGAGTGTAAATATCTGCGTGAAAGAGGCGGGTCCTTAGCACATCCACATTGCTGAACCGGCCCAGTACGTGATAGGCGGACGAAGCCCAGTAGTTACCAATTTCGCTAACAAAGCCCACTCCGGGGCCGGTCTGGATGGCGTAGCTCGTCCTCGACGGCCCCCCACCGGACGCGCCCGTAAAGTTACCAACGAAACTCAAGCCTGCAACTTCTTCGAGATAGATGTCCGGGTGCAAACCAACACCCGCAGTGCTGTTACCTCGGAACATATTCCCAGAGATGAGCGTGTTCAGCGAGCTTCCTGCGACGCCAATGGCGCCGAGCCCCCCGCCCATGTTGTTGTCTACGGAGTTGTGGAGGATCAAGCAGTTGGCCGCTCGTCTCGTTAGCTTGATGCCGTATTCAGAGTTCGACCAAATCCCACTGTCACGCACCCAGTTAGCCCCACCGTCTAAGTAAGCACCAACCTGGCCACGGATACCCCCAATGCCGCCATGACTGAATGCACAATCAGTGGATCTCACGACCCAGCCGTATCTGCCAAAATCCCGAATCGTTACATGTCGAAACTGAATCTGTAAGCGTGCCGGCTCAATTCGAACTCCATCGGTCAAAGCGTTGATTATGTGGGCGTTGACGACGTTGGATCGATCAGCGTATCGAAATGCTGTGCCCACGTACTCTTCGAATACGAGGCAGTGGGAAGTGCCCGTCTGTGATCCGTGGTTCCCATCCAACGTGATTCCCTCTGCGTTGAAACGGAACGCATCCACACCAATTGAAAGCAGAATCTGGTCAGAGCCCGCTACGAGGCGGAGAGTGGCCCCGTAACCGGTGATGCGTACATCTGGTCTATCAATCCGGAGGGGCGTCACCGCGTACTGCCCCGGAACAATTTCGACTTCGCAGGCTCCGCCGAATGAATTCACGGCGCGGAACATCTCGTTGATGGACGCGTAATTGTTGGAGTTGAAGGAAACCAGCGGCGCATAATTGGCCGACAGTGCACCCTTGGTCTGCGATCTCGGATCCTGAATAAGGGTTGAGAGCATCTCGTCAGTGGCCGAGGCGCTGACTTCCATTGCGGCGGTGGCCGCGGGGGCGGTTCTTCCTGCGATTGCTGCCGCAGCCACTGCGGCAGCAATCCCTGCGACGAATTCGCGGCGCGGAGTCGGGGTCATGGCGCAAACAGTAACCCCGAGTGAGCAAATCTCAATGCACCCCACTACTGGGGGTTGCGCACCATAAGCGCAGGTCAGGACTTACCGAAACTGCGCCGCAAAGGCGGCTAGATCAGTTGAGCGCCGGGTTCACTGGCCACCCGTGACGGTCCTAACCCCGCCCTGCCTTAAACGTGTTGAACCAGAATCTCGCCTATCTGGCGGCGAGGGGACCTTGCTACTTTGAAGCTCTGAGGGGGAATGCCAACTGCGATCAGAGTGATGATGTCCTCGTGTGCGGCAATTCCCGCTGACGCACGAAAAGCGTTCGACTCGCTGTTCTTCATCGACCAGTTGAGGAAGCATGTGCCGAGCTCGCGAGAGTGCAGGGCCCATCCCAGCGTCATGGCAAAGAGGCCACCATCAATCCATCTCTGGTTCCGTTCAGAAGGGCCTGAAAACAGGCGCACATCGACCGTCACCGCCAACACAACCGGAATCGAACTTCGAAAACCGGCATTGCCGTTTTGCTGAGCGAGCACATCGGCTACCGCCGTTTTCCCCGTGAACATGTGTACCCGGAATGCCTGCCTGTTGCAGACAGATGGCGTGTTAGTTGCCAGCACCACAGCAGCCTCGATATCAGCCAGATCCACTTCGATGGAATTGTCGAAGTCTCTCACGCTACGCCTGGACGTAAAGAAGCTATTCCATGTCACGTTGGACGACTGCCCATTTTCAATTTGCCGAAATACATCATCCCGGGAAACGCGAAGAGCAACCGTGTCGTCAACATCACCGCCGGCGTTCCAACTCTGGAGAGCTGCTAGCGCAGATTCAGCGTAGGCGCCGTACCCCATAGGGTTTGAGTCTTTGTTGGTGAGGGCACCCAAACCCACACGGAGCCTCTTCTCAACCTCGGCACCAAATGGGCGTTTGGGTTCCCGAAGCGCTAGCCCCTTCTCCACCCGGTGGTAGTCCTTGGTCAGCTGAGTCTCAAGTTGCCTTCCGTTCCAGACGGCGTTGAAAGACCCTTCCCCTGGACCGCCATAGAACCGATGACGTTTCGCATCGATCATCGCCTCTCGAGTATTGCTCCAAATCGCCCGCATTTTCTTCCATTTATCTATGCCCCGGGCGGGCAATACTCTTTTCGCAATAACCTTCACGCGTTGCTTCATAAGAAAAATACGTCCTGTCATTTCTGAGGAAAATTGCCGACGACAAGCAATCAATTCTGGGATTTGGGGCCAGCCCGGAAGAATAGCCGCTGAAGAGAAGTGGCTAGTGCGGATTAGCTGGTTGCGACTTCACAGTGGCACTGGTAGCTGGGGCCGCAAGGGTGTCAACGTTCGAGAGTGAACGCCGGATCTGCTCGGCGCAGAACCCCAGCACAAATAGCCACAGGGGTAACGTATCCGACATCATTCCCCAGCCTGTCAAGGCCACGATCGAGATGCCTGGGAAGGACGCAAGAACAGCCCGGGCATACCGCCCATTGGCAGACGGCGATCGTCGAGCACGCCAGGCACGAGCAATCAGGATCAGAATTGGCAGGAACAGGAGTGTCGCGCCAATGAATCCCAGTTCAACGATTGCAAGCAATACTGAATTATGTACCGGCCACCCCGTGGCCGTGAGCGCGTCAAAAGGACCAACTGCAGTCACGTAAGTACTCGGGCCGGTCCCGATCCACCATGGCCTTATCTCGATCTGGTGGGTCGCCACCGCACTGAAGTGAGCACGATAACCGCCAATCTCGCCGGTTTCGAACCGACCGAGCCAAACACCAGCAGATGCGGCCACCACCCCAATCGCGGCCAGAGGTATCATCACCCGTCGTCCAATGTGCTGAACTCCCTCGGAAGTCATTGCCCAAATTACAATCATCATGATCGCACCGAAGAAGTTGGCACGACCGCCCGAAAATATGAAGGGTATGGCGGAGAGGCAGATGGCCCACCAGGCAAAGCGTCGAGCTTTCCTATCCGTGGATTTGGTCAGTGGCAGCAAGAGAACAGACAACAGGAGCAAAATTTTTCCCAGAGTCGTCGGGTGACCAAACGAGCCGTTCACCCGACCGATGAGTCCAGTGTCCGCGGCTACCGACGCCCCAAGTGGGAACAGCGGAATGCCGACGATCTGCGCTACTGAAATGACCACCTGAACAAAGACTATGAGCAACAACCAACCAGCCAGAACTCGCTCCGACTTATCCCCCGTTTTCACGAGCGTGGAGATGTAACTGCCCGCGACCCACGCCAGAGCAGCAATTCCAAGATGAACCACACCCGACCATTGCTCGGCGTTGCCGTCCCAGACCAGGAAGATCCAAACCAACAAGAACAATCCGAACGCGCCAAATGTCATCCAGAGAGTTCCTTGTCTCCGGAGGAATATCGCAACCAAGACCACCAGACAAATGGCAACGGTGTATGTCATGACTCTAGGCTCGGCACCTGAAATGGCAGCTCTTGTCTGATCGGCCACGGTCCCCCCAAGGAGAACTCTGGGTAGGAAACAGAGACTTCCAAGCATGAGGGGGAGCAGGACGTTCAGGCTGCCGAGAAAATGCCCGATGACTAATAGCGCAATTAGGCCCGCGATCCCGATGACTAAGAACATGAGCTCACGCCCAGCAACCTGACCACTGCCAACACCAAAGGAAGACCATTCCACCTCTGATAACGAGCGCTGGGAAACTCAATGCCACAAGCATCCACGGTCACCACCTTCCGAGAATTTCGTCCACTGAGGATGTGAATGCTCCCTGTGAAAAACGGGATACTAGTCGGGAATGACCAAGCTCTTTACGGGCTATCGCCGCATCAATGGGTTCCGCTTGGAACAACTCCTCAATATTCCTGATCCACTGCCCAAAATCTGGACTGAAACCTGACCGAACGTGGTCCGTACCGAAGACTGTCAGGCCCCTCGCTAGGGCTTCTACAGCCTTAACCTTGATGCCTCCGCCGTGGTCGATCGGTACGATGACCGCGTCAATACTCTCGTAGAAACTATCGAGGTTGTCCAACGAGCCCAGTACCGTTGCTGGCACCCCCCAGGTCCTGACCCGCTCAGAGCCGAAGCCCGCCACGACGATTTCAAGTCTATTTTCCGAAAGTAGGTGCCCAAAATCGCGGAAGAATTTCCTTAGAGACATTTCGTTCGGCTCGTATTCAAAGTTGCCCAAGAAGCCAACACGTTGAATCGGCCCACGCTCGTGGCCGCGTGACGAGAATGTATGTGTTGGCGTCGGGAGCCACTCCGCCTTGGCGTTCCTGCCGATCGCCGTAAGATCGCCGTAACCAGCGACTGTGTTGAAGCGTGCCTTGGCCGGCAGCTGCCGCTCGCGACGCTTCCAAATCAGACTTTGGGTGAATCCACCAGGGACGGACAAAAAGGACGAAGCACCCATGGTGCGCGAATTCATACTCCACAGATCCATCCAGTCAAATATGAGAGCTTCCCTTGCAATGACCTGTTTCGCAGCTTTGAAAACGACTGGAACAGTCATCACATACAAGTCTGACGCCGGCAGAGGAGGAAGTACACGCGAAAACGGCATCGGGGCAAGTGTGCGTTTGGCTTTTGTCAGGAGTGATGGCCGCCGACTGGAACCTGGGCCGCGAGGGTTGAGGCCTTCGATTTCCACAGAATAGCCGAGAGACCGCAAAGCCTCCTCCCACGCAAGAACGCGCAAACCGCCGCCGTCACGGGGCATAGTCTCGCTATCATACCAATACACGATCGTCGCAGTAGGGTTCAATATGCACCCGCCGATGGCAGTATCTCAGTCCAGAAAGACCTGAATCTGCTATTGAAGGCCTCAATTGAGTACGTTCGAAGGTATGAATCCCGGGCAGCGGCACCCATGGCTTGAGCCTGCGCAACGTCGAGGTCCTCCATCACTGCCCGCAACGCGTTGACATCACGTAACGGGAACAGGCGACCAGTCGTGCCTTCGTCCACGATTTCTGACAGCCCGCCACCATTGCTCCCGATTACAGCGCGCCCGCGGGCGAAGGCCTCAATGGCGATCAGGCCAAAAGGCTCGGGCTCATCGGACGGCACCACAACGAAATCAGCTGCGTCAACCAGCTTGGTGATATCTCGCACCTCCCCTCGAATCACGACAGTGTCACGGTTAGCCATCTCGGCGACGAGGCCTCGAACGTCAACTGCCTGACCTATCTCGGGTGCACCGCCCACAACAACGAGCTCACCGAGCGGAGCCCCAGAATCCCAAGCTGACAGCAGAGTCGAATGACCTTTCCAAGAGTTCCACCTGCTCGCCACCAGAAAGTTCAATCTACCGTCGCGGCCTAGTGGGTCGATTCGAGGGTGCTCAGACTCGGGAACACCGTTCAACATCACCCTTGAGCGATTTCGAATAGGACCCTTGAGGCCCACGAGTGATGCCTGCGAAATGCACAAGCACTCCGTCGCGGACATCGCGAGTGCTCCAAGCACGTGTGCTTCACGCCCGCGCCAGACCTCTTGGCAATGCAGAACAACATGGGGGACTCCGATAAGCCGCGCGAGAATCCCCACAGCGAGCGACGCCGATGTCGTCAAGTACACAGTGTGCGGCTTCAGCCGGAGAAGCTCGGCTGCAGTCCGAATCATCATCGTCAGTGTCTTCGGAAGGAAGCGTGGAGACAGATACTTGCGGCGGAGAATCGGGAGGGCGCGAATCTCGAAATCAAGGGCGATACGTTTTAGCTCTGCATCAAGTCTAAATTCGGACGGCGACGAGTCGTCGGGCAACCAAACTTTTGCCGATCGGCGGTCTGTCTCGGGGAGTGTCTGGAGCACCTGCAACAGAACTTTATCCGCACCGTACATTTCGTTCGATGAGTGAACGAATATGATTCCAGCTCTACTTCGCTTCATCGATTTGTCTTCCTCGCTTGCGGAGTACACGGGCAGGGATGCCTCCGGCGACTGAGTCGTCTGGGATATCCCGAGTGACGATACTGCCTGCGGCGATCACTACTCCAGAGCCGATACGCACGCCAGCCGTGATAGTTACCCCACTGGCGATCCAGCAATCGTCACCGATCTCCACGTAGCTCCGCGAAACTCCCTGAGACTTGATACTGCTATGCAGGTCATCGAAGAGGTGGTTCTCAGAGAAGATTCGTACACCTGGGCCCATCATCACGTCGGAACCAATTGAGATCCGTCCCGAACAACCGATGAACCCGTCGCAACCGATGCTGGATCTATCGCCGATCCAGAGACCTTCACCGATCTCACCGCCGTAGTAGCTGCTAGGACGAATCATGGTGCCTCTGCCAATGGATACATCCGAACCCAGGTTGATCCCCCCACGCGAAACACCTTGAACCTCCGCGTAGGGCTCAAGCACCAGCCTGCCCGTGTGGCTAACAAAACTGGGATTCAAAATTCTCGCGCCGCGCCCGAGGAGAAGCACACCGGACGATCGTTTGAGGAACGGCTTTGCGGCCAGGCCGCGGAGAGCCATGAATCCGACTCGCAGATAGACCTGGACTGTCGCGTGGATGTTGCGATCCCGTTGCAGACCCTCAAACCGCTGGAACCTATTCACTCCTTCGCCCCGCCGCTGAAGTGACTCCGTCAGGCATCGCACGATTCTGTCCCTGAAGTAGATTGAGGAGGTTGGCCTCATACGCTTGGCATACCTTGTCCCAGGTATACGTATCAGCCACCCGTCGCAATCCCTGGCTAGTCGCATCACCTTGCCACTCGACATCGGCCATTCCGGCTAGAACACCTCCCTCTATATCCTTGCTATTCGGGGAAACAAATTTCCCTGATGAGCCCAAGACCTCTCGGTTGTACGGTGTGTCTCTCGCGACGGTGGGTGCACCACAGGCCATCGCCTGTACCAACGCGGGATTTGTGCCGCCGACGCTGTGCCCGTGGAAGTAGACACCAGCGTGCTGCCAAAGCGAGAAAAGCCGACGGTCATCGCTGACATGGCCGAGCCATTTGATGCGCGTGTTCGACTCAGCGAGAGCCGCGGCTTGAGTGTCCAGGGGACCGCCATATCCCTCTGAGCCAACAATCACTACGTCGTACTTTTCTGCAATTGACGCGGCCGCAGCAAGGAATTCCGGAATTGTGTTTTCAGGAACGAATCGAGCCACCACTAGCACGTAGCCGCGGTGCGTTAGACCGGGCTCCAGGGGCAATACTGGGGGAATCGACCCGCCATACGGGATAAACGCACCCTCAGTATCAAAGTCTTGATTCCAACGTTGTGCGATCACCCGCGAGTCATATACGAGACGATTACCAAACCGGGCCGTCAACTTAGCGCCAGACCGAAACATCCACTTGGCTAACCGCCCCCACTTGGCACGATCCCACTCGATTCCATCAACGTTGATGAGGGTCGGGATGCCCCGCGCCTTCAAGATCGGAAGCCAGAACCCATTCGCAACGTTCATTACTAGAGCGACGTCGGGCTTGTGCTTTGCGGCATCGAGACAGGCAGTTAAACCGTAAGAAAGGGTGCTAAGGGATTTCCGTTCTACGCCTCGAGTAACTCGGCAGTGCACTCGTGGGTCAACATCGGGGTCATTGGTACTGGTTGCCCCGTGCCTCCCATAGACCGTCACGTCCCAGCCCTGATCGGCCAGGTATGGGGCGATTCTTCGTACGGCGGTTTCAAAGCCACCGTAGTAGCTCGGGTAGCCGCGCGTTCCAATAATGACGACACTCGGCATATTCAGTAAGCTCCGTTCGGTTTTACAACTGCCCGCACAGTTCGATACAGGATGATGACGTCCCCGATGAGGGACCAGTTTTCTACGTAATACAGATCAAGGCGGATACTGTCCTCCCAGGAAAGGTCAGACCTGCCGCTTACCTGCCAGAGTCCAGTAATTCCTGGTTTCACCAGAAGACGCCGCTCGGCATAGGCCACATAGAGCGCGACCTCTTTCGCGAGCGGCGGCCGGGGGCCTACTAAGGACATGTGTCCAAGAAAGACGTTGATCAACTGCGGTAGTTCATCAAGGCTGCAACGGCGCAGAAAGCTTCCGACCTTAGTTACCCTCGGGTCAATCTTCAGCTTGAACAGCACACCGTTACCATCGGACTGGTCGAGGAGGGTCGGCAGTTGATCCTCAGCGTCTGCAACCATTGAGCGGAATTTGATCATGCGAAAGTGGTTGCCGTTAAGCCCGACCCGCTCCTGATAGAAGAATGCAGGCCCGTCACTGTCGCGACGAACTGCAATGACTATCCAGGCGAGTAGCGGACTCAGCAACAACAGGCCGAGACCAGAAAAGATCAAATCAAACGTGCGCTTGGCGGCATGTCGACTGCCTTGGAAGGCAGGAAAGTCGACTTGGATTAGCGGCAGGCCAGAAACCGGGCGCGCATGGATACGCGGGCCGGCGATATCTGTGAGTGCCGGTGCCATAATCAGGTCAACCTTTCGCGCCTGAAGTTCCCAGCCGAGTTCGCGCAGCCGACGCGGCCCAAAGTTGTCGGCACCGGTGAAGATAACTGTGTCCGCCCGAGACTCATCGATGGCCTGAAGCACGTGGCTGAAATCCCCTAATACAGGAACCCCATCGACAAGATCCTGGGCAACACTCCCGTTCTCAGTAATCGCACCGACGACGAAGATGCCCGCTGCCGCGTCGCGCCGAACACCCACAACAACGTGAACACTCTTTTCCCGCTCGCCCACGACGATAGCTCGGTGGACATACCGACTCTCCCGTCGGCGAGCCACTAGCCACTGGCGCCAGACCCAACGCCCGATAAGGAGTAAAAGAAGTCCCATTGGGAGAGCCGTAAGGAAGTACCCACGCGCCAGATCTACCTTGAGTAGGAAAACGACAATCGCAGTGAGCCCGAAGATTCGCGCACTCGCATCCACGATGCGCTTGTACTCAGTGCTGCCGGTTCCAATCGTCTTGTGGTCACGCGTTGCATAGAATTCCAGCGCGAACATCCACAGCACTATCAGGCTCAGCGACACGAGCGTGTAGCCGATGGTGAAATCCCGGAGATTCTCAATCGGCACGTGAAGCTCCGAGCGACGCGTGCCGAACCAGAGGACCTGGCTCCCGAGAACAGCAACGAGGATGACCGCAAGGTCCGTGAGAAAAAGCCGCGACGCGTAGGCGCGTTGCCATGTGAGCGTCTTGCCGCTTAGGCCCATGAAGCCCCGTCATCGGTAGACCGAGCGAACGCGTCCCCCGCCCACAACCAGAGCGTGCCGTCCTCGGCAGCCGAGACGGCCGTGTCACCGGGGCCAACCGTGGCGGCCAGGCAGGCTCCAGCAGTCGCATCCAGGACACCGTCCTCCGACACCCTGACCAGCGACGCGCCGACGCAACCAACCGGGTTGGCGACTGCCACCTCGTAGCCATTCGTCGTCGCAGTGATCGCAGCAGCGCCGGGAACTGAGGCGGGCGTTGACCAGGTTTCACCGGCATCCATGGTCGTGAAGACCGACGCGTCTGCGCAGACGACGGCCACATTGGAGTCGCCCGCCTCCGCGAGCGTGGTGACAGCCGCGCATGGAGCCGTCACATCCCCGCTCGGACTGTGCACCGTAGCGGGTGTAGCAGGGTCCACATACCACTCTGCAGCGGCGCGCTCAGGGTAGGCCCGCCACTGATCGCCCGACACGAACGTGGACACGAGCTGGGGCGCGCAATCGGCGAGGTCGAGGGTGACCAGCGACGTCTCGGTTTCATCGATGACGTTGATCGCCAAGATAGAGGAGGCGTCGGTGTCGATCGAGGCGTTGGAGCTTTCCCAGGTGGCGCCTGAATCGGTGGTCAGTTCGGGGGCGGCTGAGGCTGCCGGGCAGGCACCGGTGGAGGCCCTCCAAGCGGTCGATGAGTCAAGGGCTGCTAGGAGGCGGGTGGGGGTGACCGTTGCCGTGGTCTCGGTCTCAACAGGCTCGACCACCGTTGGCTCGACCTCCGCAGGCTCGGTGGCCGGGGGTGATGCGGTCTCGACAGGCTCGACCACCGTTCCCGCGCTGGAAACGGGCTTGGTCGCGGTTAACGCTAAGGCGACGAGGCCGATGTCGAAGAGAAGGAAAACGGCGAGGCCCCCGACGAGCCAACGACGACGTGCAGGGTTGTTGCGGTTCTTGCGAAAACTTGGTTTGTTTGCAGCCATGGTTCCCCCTAGGGCTGCAGAACTCTTGAGGCTCTGTGGAACAGTGACACAACGTCATTGACCGCAGGAACGAGCTGACGAGCGGATTCAGCGTAGACCTCGTCGCTGCGCCGATAGGGGTCAATCACGTCATCGTCTTCGGGCGAATCGGGCGGGCTCACGGCTCCGCGCTGCGAGGCCGCGAATCCCACCAAGGTGGAGAAACGACCCACGACGTCATCCAACGGAAGCGCCGCCGCATCGTCAAGGTCTTCGTCGGTGACTTCAGTGACGAGACGGGCGAATTCACGAATGGTGAAGGTGAAGCGAATGGCCTTGGGAAAGAGCTCTACGATGGCGCGTCGGTGTTCCCGTGACATGGCGAACACCAGGTTCGCCTCGCTCAGGTGTTCTGCTGTGAGTACTCGTGCAACGTGCCCCGAGGGTTCACCGCCGAAGTGCCGCGACAGGTCTGCGGCTTCGTCGGGCATCGCCCGACCGGTCAGGCCGATGGTTCCGGCACTACCGAGGGTGACTTCGGGCCAAGCGGCCAGACCCACGCGCAGCAGCTGCTCGGCGAGGGGTGACCGGCAGATATTGCCCGAGCACACCGTGAGAATCGTGAACCCGGCCACTAGGCGGTTCTCCGTCTAGGCTTGCCGAAACCGCGGCGAGTGGGCGCGCCCTCGACTTCAAGCGCCTTCCCTTCCTCAAGTACGGTGCCGTAGCTGTACTGACCGTAACCATAAGAGTCCGGTCCCTTGGTCGGAAGCATCGTGATCACCATCCCGACGAGACGGCTGCCGGCCCGCTCGAGCGCCTTCAATGCACTCGACAGTTCATTGCGCTTCGTTCGACCGGATGCCACCACCATGATGGCGCCGCCGCAGAGCTTACTCAGCACCGCCGCGTCGGTGACCAGGAGCAGGGGCGGAGCGTCGATGAGCACGACGTCGAATTCGGCGGTGAGCGAGCCGAGCATACGGGCCATGGCCGCGGAGCCGAGCAGTTCACTGGGGTTCGGGGGAACGCGGCCGCTGGGCAGCACGAATAGTTTGTTCTTGCCCCACTTTTGGAGAACGTCGGCGAGTTCGGCCCGGCCAATCAGCACGTCGGTCAGACCGACGCCACCCTCGATGCCCATGTACTCGGCGACGCGCGGCAGGCGCAGGTCACCGTCGACCAACACGACACGGGCGCCGGTCTCAGCGAGGGCGATGGCGAGGTTCGCGGTGGTGGTGCTCTTGCCCTCACCGGGGATAGAGCTGGTGACTACGAAGCTGCGCGGGCCCCCCTCGATATTGACAAACTGCAGGTTGGTGCGCAAACTGCGGAAGGACTCAGCCCGCGGGTTTTTGGGGTCGGAGTGAACAACCAGGGGACGCAGACGTGCATCGGGGTCGTTGGTGATACCCCCGAGCATCGGCGCGTCCGTGACGAGGTCGATGTCGTGCAGGCTGTGGATGCGGGTGTCGAGAACGCTGCGCAGCACGGCAAAGCCGATGCCAAGAGCCAGACCCACGAGCAGTCCGAGCGCGATGTTCAGGGGCACGTTGGGGCTGGCCGGAGCTTCTGGCACCAAGGCGGGCTGAATCGTCTCGATTTTCACGGGGCTGACCGCCTCCCCAGCAGGCTTCTCCAGTTGATCGACGACGATCTTACTGAAGTTCTGGCCGACGGAGTTCGCGATCTTGGCGGCGAGTACTGGGTCACTGTTTGTCACCGTGACGTCGATCAGCACTGTGTTCAGCGGCGAGGATGATTCGACCATTTCCGCAAGATCTGCTGCGGTGAGGTCGAGCGCAAGATCTGCAATAACCGTATCGAGCACGATTGCGCTGTTGACCACGTCGACATAAGACGTAACCGCCTGGCGGGCGAAGCTGGTGCCGGCAACGAGCTCGCCGCTCCCGGCGTCGCCGGATGACTTCACGGAGACGTAGAGCTGGGTGTTGGCGACGTAGCTGGGTGTCGTGACGATCGCCGCGGCGGCCGCAGCCGCAACCCCGAGCAGGGTCAAAGCCAGAATCAGGATCCAACTTTTGTGGAAAATCCTGAGGTAATCCTTGAGTTCCACGCGCGTTCCTCCGGTAGTACTAGGCAGAGAGGAACCGCTCGAATTGCATTATCCCCTTGTCCATTCTTGCACATAGGGGTATTGGGCCACCCCCCATGGGGGGTGTGAAGTTCTCTCGGGTTTTCGTACGGGTGCTACAAAGACGGCTGGAGGAGGCCGTCGGGGGCGACCGTGAGCATCCGTGGCTCGCCGGCGTCGACCACGATCGAGGCGATCGTGGAGCGGTCGGCGGGCAGTAGTCGGGCGATCAGGTGGCCGTGGGTGAGGGAGTCGAGCTGGGCGGCCACGATGGCGGCCGCGGCGGCCAGCTGCTGGGGCGGCCGGTCGGCGCTGTCGTCGAGCAAGGTCACGTCGACGCCTCGGATGCGGGCGGCGCGGGCCGCGGTGATCACCGGCTCGACGAAGAGCGAGCGCCCCCGGATGGCGTCGCGCAGGGTGGCCTCCACGAGCAGGCTTTCCGCTCGCAGGGACGATTCAATCTGCAGGGCGTCGCCCTGCAACAAATTCGCGAGGCGCTGCAGGGTGGGCCGGGCCAGCGTGTTCACCCGGGTCAGCTGGGTTTCGCGCTCATCGAGGGCCGCCGCCGCCGTGGCCGCCGCGGCGCCGCTGCGGGCTCGCTCCCGGTTCAGCCCGGCCAGGGTCTGGGTGGAGCGCTTCAGACCCACGGCGAACAGGGTTCCGGCAAGCAGGGTGCCGGCGTGACGGATGGCCAGGTTCACCCCGTCGAGCAGCGTCAGCCCGTTGAGCAGCGCCCAGACGATCGAGATGACCATGATCATGCCGTAGCCGTACCAGGCGAATCCGGGCCGGCCGCGCACCGCCAGCACGACCAACAGCATGGTGATGGCGCCGAGGTACCAGTGGGCGAACGGGGTCGACCCGACCGGCGGCACCGGGAATGCCGTGGCCACGGCGGACAGCCCGCACAGCGCGAGCACCATGACGGCATTGCGCGGCGACACCGGGTCAGGCACGACGAGGGTGAGCCACGCGGCCGCCGCAGACACCGCCAAGAACCCGAGGATCTCGTAGGGCAATGTCCACAGGGGTTCACCATCGGCGAAGGCGAGAACGGCGTGCACGGCGATGAATCCCATGAGGATGGACGTGGACAGGGCCTTCGGCAGGCGGGTCACACCCTTCAGCTGCGTGGCGGGTCGCGGCGGGGTCGGGGGTGCGCTCGAGAGGGACGGGACCGGCTGCGCGGGGGCTGCAGGTGTGGGCGTCCAGGAGACCACCACCTCGGTGCCGACGCCGGGGCGGGAGCGCACGGCGGCGGCACCGCCGGAGAGGCGCTCCATGCGGCCGATGATGCTCTGCGCGATGCCCAGGCGCTCGGCGGGCACCCGCGCGGGGTCGAAGCCGACGCCGTCGTCATTCACGGCCACCCGGATACCGCCCTGGTAGCTGGCCACGGTAAGGGTGCGGGCCACCGGGCTCCGCACGGGCTCCTGCACGTCGGCGGCGACCGAGTTGCGGAGGGCCTCGCCGACGGCGCCGAGCAGGGCGGTCACAGCGAGGGCGGGCACCCTGAGGGTGCCGGGCAGATTGGAGGTGATCTGGGCATCCGGTGCCAGCTCGGCCACCAGCTGCTCGAGGCGCCGGGTCACCTGGGGGCCGGGCATGCTCGGCTCGGGTAGCGGGGCGCGCAGAGCGTCGAGCCGCACCAGGGTGTCGGCCGCGTGCCGGCTCAGCACGGGCACCGGGGTGCCGCCGCGTCCGGCCATCAGCAGGGTCGAGATGACGCTGTCGTGCACCAGGGCGTCGATGGTGAGCCGCTCGCGTTTGCGCGCGAGGCGGTCGGCGCGGTCGACGAGTTGCACGCGGGCGATCGTGGCCGCCTGGTCGACCTTGCCGGCGCTGCGGCGCGCCATGGTGGTCAGTCCCACGAGCATGCTCAGCAGCAGGAAAGAGTAGAGGCCATCTTCCACACCGACCAGCACCGGGGAGGGGTCAGTCGAGGTGGCCGCACGCAGCAGCCCGCTCATCGTGCAGACCAGCACCAGGTAGGCCCAGGCCGCGCGGTCGCGGGTGGTCACCGCCACGGCCATCACGGGCACACCGGTGAGGGTGATCGCCCAGGGGATGTCCGCGCCCGCCGGCAGCGGCTCCGCCCGTTCGGTCAGCCAGAACATCAGCAGCAGCACGAAGAGGGCCCCCTCGGCGAGCGCGATCACCCGCAGCACGCGCAACGGCACCCGGCGTGAGAGCACGGCGAGCAGCATCGGCAGCCCGAAGATCAGCAGCCATGCCGCCACCGACCAGGACCGCTGCGGCTTCCAGGCCTGCTCGAGCACGGTGCCCAGGCAGAGCAGCCCGAAGACAAGGGCGGTGGGCCCGAGTGCGCCGTAGAGCAGGCGGGCGAGGCGCTCGGTCGAGGACTGCGGCCGGATTGGCCGGGTTGGCCGGGTTGGCCGGGTTGGCCGGGGCGGCCGGGGCGGCCGGGGCGGCCGGGTTGGCCGGAGCGGCCGTGTCACGGCTGGCCGGGGATGGGCAGCAGGCCGTCTTCCAGTGCCCGCTTGTAGAGGTCGATCTTGGTGTTCGCCGGGCGGCCGACCCGCTCATATTTCGAGCGCACCCGACGGATGTAGTCGATCACCGTGGCCTCGGAGAGTCCCATCCGCGAGGCCACCAGCGGTGCCTTCGCGCCCGCAGCGTAGAGCGAGAGCACCTCGCACTCGCGCACGCTCAGGCCCGCGTCGGAGAGGTCGGGATCGCCGTCGAGGGCCGCGGCCCACTCGGTGGAGACCACGGTCTCCCCCGCCGCCGCCCGGGTGACGGCGTCGAGCAGCACCGCGGTCGGCTCGGACTTGCGCACCACACCCAGCACGCCGCTGCGCGCCGCGGCCCGCATCAGAGCGGCGTCGTCGCCACCGGTGAACGCAAGCACCGCCGCGCCCGCCCCGCGCAGCCGGTCGACGTTGCCGGTGGCGGTGGACCCGTCGGAGAGCCGCAGATCCAGGATGACCAGGTCGACGGGCGTCTGCTGCACGGCAGACTCGAGCAGCTCGGTCACGGTCGCGACCGTGGCCACCACCTCGATCTCGGGGATCGTGGCGAAGAGGCCGGCGAATCCGCGGGCGACGATCTCGTGGTCATCGATCAGGGCTACGCGAAAGCGGGACATCAGCGATCCTTGGATTCTCGGGGCGGTGCCTGCCGGGGTCTCGGGCAGGGTTCAACGACGTGCGGAGTGACCCCTGTTCTGGTGCCACAAGAAGTAACGGCTGGTCAGTCCGGAAAGCGGCCCTTACGTTTAGGCATGGGGAAAACCAACCGGGGGGTTGGTGGGGCGCTCGCGATCCCGAAGTCGTTCGAGCGCCCCGTCCTTCCAGTTGTCACGCAGGTGCGGTCCGTCCTGCGGGCGTGGGTGCTCATGTGGATGCGGGCCGGCTGCGGTTGTTCAGCACACCATTGCTTTCCTCGAGGTAGCACGATCCGCAGAGCGACTCGTAGGTCACCTCGGCGCCGTCGATGGCCACCTGGTCGCCGTCGAAGACGAAGACCCCGTCGATCTGGCGCCCGTTGAACACGGCCTTGCGCCCACACCGGCAGATGGTTTTCAGCTCTTCGAGGCTGTGCGCCACCTCGAGCAGGCGCCGGCTGCCCGGAAAGGCCACCGTCTGAAAATCGGTGCGGATACCGTAGGCCAGCACCGGGATGTTCTCGAGGATAGCGATGCGCAGCAGGTCGTCCACCTGCTGCTCGGTGAGGAACTGCGCCTCGTCCACCAGCAGGGCGCTCACGTCGAGGCCGGTCTCGGCGAGCACCCGGGCGCGGTGCTCGTGGAACAGGGCGTAGGCATCCGTCTCGGGAGTGAGCAAGTAGTCCACGGCCCGGGTGACGCCGAGCCGGGAGAGGATGCCCCGGTCGCCCTTGGTGTCGACCGACGGCTTGGCCAACAGCACCTGGTGGCCGCGTTCCTCGTAGTTGTAAGCGGCCTGGAGCATCGAGGTGCTCTTGCCGCTGTTCATGGCTCCGTAGCGGAAATACAGTTTCGCCATTGCGTGGTCGCCCCCTCGGCTGGTCGCGCTCGTGCCGCTCTGCTGCGCTGCGTCATGCCGCGCTGCATGTCGTGGCGCTGCGTGCGCCTAACTCAGCGTACTGGTGGAACCGGGCGCGGGCGCTTGTCGCCGAATTCCAGCGTCAGGCCGGGGCGACGGATGCTCACCCGCACCCACGGGAACACCACCCGCAGCACCGCCGTGTAGGAGCGCAGCAGGGCGCGCACCCGGCGCGGCGGGAGGTCGAGCGCCACCCGGATCGAGAACGTGTCGATGCCGGAGTGCCGCTGCTGGCGGTCGCTCGGCGGGTCGACCTGGGTGTCGGGCTCGGAGTCGGGCTCGGTGTCGGCCTGCACCACGAGGCTGCGCGGGTCGAAGCCGGGGGCCAGGCAGAGCATGCTGATCAGGGCCGAGGTGGCCGCGCGCTGCTGCGTGCCGAAGTGCGCCGCCCGGTGCTCGGGGTCGGCCACGACGAGCAGCGGATCCTTGCCACGCTCGAGGAGCGCCGTGCGTTCGCGGGCGATGACGGCATCGAGCCAGGTCTCGTCGATGTGCGCCACGATCGCCCGGCGAACCCCGGCGGCGAGCTCGTTCGCGCGATTGATGTCGGCCTTGGTCACCACGCCGCGTTCGAGCACGCTGTCGAAGAGGGGGAAGACACCGGGCTGCAGGGTGGCGAGTTGCTGCTCGACCACCTGGCGCACCACGCTGCCGCGGGATTCTTCGGTGCGCCGGGCGATGGCGCGGCGGGCATCCGTTTGCCAGGCCAGCAGTTGACGCACGATGCGGCGGGAATACGCGGCGCCGGCGAGGCCGAGTGCGAGCACCTGGGTGACCGCGACGACCACGAAGACGCCCGACGGCACCCGCAGCGAGCGGAACGGTTCCTGCGGCAGTGTGACCGCGGCCACGACGACGGAGGCGAGCACCGCGGTCAGCGCCAGTTCACGCCACGGGCGGAAGGGGGCGAGGGCCACGAGCAGGAAGCCGATGGTGATCGGGCCGAAGTCGTCTTGCACCAGGGAGTTGCTGCCCCAGCGGGCGGCCTGGTCGAGCAGGTGGGCGGCCAGGCCGAGGCTGATGATCAGCAGCAGCGACGTCTGGCGCACCGGGGACCGCGATGGTCGTACGGCCGACACGAGCGCGGCGGACGCCGCTGCGGTGGCGACGAGCGCGAGCACGGCCAGGAACGGATGCCGGATCTCGTCGGCCTGCAGCACCGTGGTCACCACCGCGTAGCCGAACACGACCAGGGCGATGCCGGGCACGATCGTCCAGACCGCGAGGGCGCCGAGCGGGTCGAGGCGCTGCTGGGTGAAGGCGTGCGGTTTGGTGTGAGGCGTGGGGACGGGGGTGTGGTTCTGCTGTGCGGCTGCAGCTGCGGCCGTGGCCGCGGCGCTGCCTGATGGCGAGGTTGCGTTCGTGGGTGTCACTGAGCCACCCGCTCGGGGTCTGGGGTTTCTGTTTGTTCGGGCTGTTTTGTCGGCTCGGCGTGCCCGCCGGGTTCCTCGATCGCCACGGGCACGCTCAGCATCACCGAGGTGCCGGCGCCCGGCCGGGTGAGGATGCTCACCGAGCCACCCAGGCGTTCGATCCGGCGGCGCACCGCCTGGCGCAGGCCGAGACGGTCGGCGCCGGTCTCCGATTCCGTGAAGCCGCGCCCAGCATCCATCACCATCAGTGAAATGCTGCTCGGCTCGGACTCGATCACGACCTCGGCGGCGACGATGCCGGAGTGGAGGATCACGTTCACGAGGCACTGCTGCACCGCCAGGCTCAGCTCGCGGTCGCTGGCCGGGCTCAGGCGGCCGAGGGCGGCGCGGTCTCCCGTGACTTCGACCACGAGGCCACGATCGCGACTGCGCTCGATGGCGGCGTAGACCGCGCTGGTGAGCCAGGCATCCGTGCCCCCGTGCGGTTCGACGCTCAGCGCATCGGCGTCGGTGAGCCAGTCGGTGCCGCGCAGGGTCTGCAGGGTGTCACGGATGCTGCCGGCCAGGTTGGCGCTGAGCGGCCCGGGATGCGCGCGGGCGAGGGCGACGAGCTGCTGGAGGGTGGTGTCCTGACCCAGGGCGAGGGTGCGCAGGTCGAGCTCGTGGCGCAGCAGGCGGGTCTGGTCGGTCTGCATGGCCCGGTGCAGGGCGATCTGAACGGACCACTCGCGGCGCACGAAGACCGTGAGCAGCAGCACGCTGACGAGGAAGAGATAGGTCGAGATGGTGAAGACGTCCGCGCCGTAGGGCACCTCGGTTTGCGTGGCGGCGTACACCGTGACGGCTTCGGCCAGGACGAAGGCGGTGGTGCTCCAGAGCACGCCGGCACGGGCGGAGACTCCGGCGCCGCCGATCATGACCAGGGCCAGTTTCGGCAGGGTGACGAGGAAGACGTTCGAGCTCGGGAACAGGGCGGGGATGCCGAGCACGGTAATCGTGTAGAGGTAGGTGGCGACGGTGCCGGTCACGAGGTAGGCGATCGTCAGGGCGACGGTGCGGCGCAGGGAGAGGGCGATCAGCACGGCGGCCATGAGGAGGAGGGCGACGATGGTGGCGAGGGTTTCGGTGGGTGTGGTGGCGAGCGTTGCGGCGGCTGTGGTGGCTGCGGTTGTGGACAAACTGAGGAGGATGATGGCGGCGAGAGAGGCGGCCAGGCAGGTCAGCGCAAACCAGTGTGCAGCCCGCGCGAGGGCATGGCTGAGGGCCCTCGTGACCAGGTGGTCCGGGAGTCCAAGCGTCATGGCAACCCTCTCTGTTCGGTTGATTCTCTCATTCCGCGAGGGCGCTTCCGCGCTGCCCCGGGTAATCCGCTTCGCCCAGATCGAATTCGACGGAGATTGTGCACAATAACGTGGCCACGGGGCCCTTTTGCGCAATCATCGTGCAAGATCTCCGTCGAATTCGTTCGGCTGGGGTCGCGCGGGGCGGCGGGGCATCCGTCGCGTACGGTCGGGTGGCGCTGCGGCTCCGGCGGCTCTGGCGGCTCTGGCGGCTCTGGCGGCTCTGGCCCTAGCCACCCTGCCATCCCCCGCGCCCCTCCATGCCTTCCCTGCCTTCCCCCCGCGCCCGGTTGTGGCTAACTCAGGAGATCCCAGCCGCTGGCCACGGCGCGGGCACGGATCAGTGCCGAAGTCGCCGCGACTCGGCCACGACCCCGCCGGGATCTCCTGAGTTGGCCACCAGTCCCCGCCTCTTCCCACCCCCGGGCACGCACATCTCCTGCAATTTGGCCAAAATAGGCTGATTCCGGCCCGTTTTGACCCGCTTCTGAGAATCTGCAGGAGTTATGCAGAGCATGGCTCGGGTACGGGCCCGCAGCGACGGCAAGAAAATACCGCGGCACCGGTGCAGGGGCCTCCCCGCACCGATATCGGCCCTCCTGGAGCAGGAGCAGGGCGCAGCGACCGCGGTCACCGACATCGGATGTGGCTAACTCAGGAGATCCCAGCCGGCGGCCCGACCACGGGCGCGAAGCAGTGCCAAAGTAGCCGACACTCGGCCGCGACTCAGGCGAGATCTCCTGAGTTAGCCCCACCACGGGCCGGGTGTCGAGGCTCTTGAGCGAGCCAGCGTCAGGGCGTGACGGGTGCGGCGGCGCGGCATCCGTTCGGGGCAGCAGTGTGAGCTAACTTCGGAGAAATTCGCGACACGCCGGTTGACGCGCCTGGGGTTACCCGGTCTTTTCGGACGGGGTCCTCGGTTTCATTTTAGGCGGCGAGTGTGAGTTTGATGAGGCGTTCGGTGGGTGTTGAGTAGCCGAGAGTTTGGTGC